>JBJTTE010000310.1:0-10801 GCA_046080005.1 Erythrobacter sp. | reverse complement strand
CGCGTTCCTTGCGCACCGAGTCCTTGATCTTCTGGAAGCCGTTGCCCTCTTCGCGAAGCCGCCGGCGCAGCGTCTGCGTGCTCATCGCGAGTGCTCCCGCCGCCTCGTCGAGCGTGATCTGCGTGAAGTCCTCGCGCCGGCGCACGAGGCGGCGCACCAGCGAGGCGACGCTCGGCTCCTCGATGTACCGGCGCATCAGGGACTGCGGGGCACTGGCAAGGAAATCCGTGAGCGCCTGAACACCTAGGGCTTAGCCCTGCGAGTTGTTTGAGCTCCCGGTCGCTCCGGATCGGGCGAGCGGCTGTGGTCATATTGGCCGAAACCAGGCGAGAGCGGATGAGCGAGCCGCACAAGCTTGCGCCTCCGCGTTGGCAACATCACTGAAGCGAAGGGCCTGCGTTGACCGTTGCTCGTCAGGCTAGGCCGCGAGCCCGGGCACAGGCACTGCGCGCTCCACCTCGAGCGCGGCAAAGACAAGGTCAATCAGCCGTTCGCCCCCCCGCTGGTGCTTATATCGACCGGCACCATGCCCAACCCGGCGAGCTCGGCGATCTCGTCCGGCCCCGGCACAGCAATGATCCGCGCGATCCTCGGCATCCGCTGCTGCGCCAATGGCGTCACTTCGCGCGAAACACCGGTCGCGCCGGTCGCCACCACCAACACCTGCCGCTGGCCGATCCCGATCGCGTCCCAACTGCGCGGGTCGCCCGGGTTGGCCCGCTGGACGTGATAGCCATCCGCTAGCGCCATCTCGAAGCGATCGTGATTTGCATCGAGCGCGAGGTACTCGATGCCATTGAACGCCAGCGCGTCCGCCAGCCCCCGCCCGGCTGGCGTCATGCCGATGATCAACACCGGTGCGTGATCTCCCGTCAGCTTGGTATCCGCCGGCCCGCGCCGCAGGCGGCAAGCGAGCTTGCGGCCCAGATTTGACACAAGCGGGGTCACGGCAAGGCTGATGGCAATCGCCGTGACCATCGCGGAGACCAGCCGGGGCTCTGCCAATCCGGCCACAGCCGGCAGCGCCAGCAGCACCAGCGTGAACTCGCTCCCTTGGCCAAGCAGAAACCCGAGCTGGATGGATCCCGGCACCGACCAGCGGTTGAGCAGCGCAGCGGCGACGTTGAAAGCGCATTTCAGCGCGATCACCCCGACCGTCATTGCCGCAACCAGCAGCCAGTCGCTCACCAGCAAGGCAGGGTCGATGCTGAGGCCCACCGAGATGAAGAATAAGCTCAGGAACAGGCCCCGGAAGGCGTCAATCTCGGTCTGGACGAGGATGCGGTAGCGCGAATCTGCCACCGCCATTCCGCCCAGGAACGCGCCCAGCGTCAGTGACAGGCCCGCCATTCCCGTCGCCCAGCCTGCGGCGAGCGCGATGAACAGCGCGGTTGCGGTATAGACCTCGGTGGTTCCCGCGCGGGCAATGAGGCTGAAAAGGGGTTCGGTGAGGAACCGCGCGAACAGCACTGCCAGGCCAAACGCGGCGAGTGCCTTGACCGCGGCAAGGCCCAAGGCGGGCGCTAAGGGTCCGCCGCTCGCCAATGCGCCCGCGGTGACGAGCAGCAGGATTGCGGCAATATGCTGAAAGATCAGGATCGATTGCGCCGCCCGGCCAACGGGGCAATCCTCCTGGCCGCGTTCGCGCACCAGGCCGATCACCACCGCAGTCGAAGACAGACCCATGCCGAACCCGGCGATCACGGCAAACATCACCGGCAGGCCGAGTGCCCAGAACAGCGCGGCAAAGGCCCCGCCCGCAACCAGCATCTGCAAGCTGCCGAAGCCGAAGATATTGCCCGCCTCGGCCCGGATCCGTCCGAGCGAAAAATGCAGGCCGAGGTTGAACAGCAGAAAGATCACCCCCGCTTCGGCCATCGCGGCCACCACCGGCCCGCTGAAATCGTCTGCGATGCCGAGGCTGGAAAGGCCCAGCCCGAGCCCGAAATAGCCGACAATCGGGTTAAGCCGCACCGCGCGCGAGGCCAGCGCCACACCGATCCCGAGACCCAGCAGCATGATCGCCGGCTGAATCGTCGCGACCACCGAATGTGCGTCAGATGCCTCGCCCGCCATATCCGCACCCCGCTTTGCTGAAGACCCGTCTGCAAATGGGCGATGCAGCGAGTGCTGGCAAGCTCTGGTCATTGACCGGGAATCTGTGGCAAGGCCCTCAGCCATGCGGGCGTGGCGGAATGGTAGACGCCGGGGACTTAAAATCCCCTGAGTTTTGCTCGTGCGGGTTCGAGTCCCGCCGCCCGCACGCTTGTTATATCATCCTTAGGGCCTTGTTCGTCATCACATTCGAGGAACACGGGGCAGGTTCGCCTTGTGCAAGTCTCGCCAGTCCCGGGACCAGGGGCTGACGGGTAGAAAAGACGGGCATGGATAAAGCAACGCACATCGCACAGCTTGAACCAGCTCCCGCTTGCGCGGGCGCAGACCAGCGCGCCGCGCCGCGCTTCACGCTGCTGATCCGCGCGGCCAAGCTGGTCTCCGCGCAAGGTGAATTCGTCTGCGTTATCAGAGACGTGTCAGAAACCGGCGTGAGCGTACGGCTGTTTCATGTCCTGCCTGCCGGCAAGTCCTTTGCATTGCACATGCCAGCTGGCGCAGTCTACGAAATGACCGAGGTGTGGCAACGTGGCAATGAAGCCGGGTTCGCCTTCGCGCATCCCACCGACGTGGCAAACCTGATCAACGAATCAAGCGACTATCCCAAGCGCGGCCTGCGACTGGGCCTGCGCTTTCCGGTCACGCTCTACGCGCTATCGGGCCGTATCGAAGCGGAGGTGGCAAACCTCTCGCAGCAGGGCGCGCTCCTGACCTGCGATAAGCTGCTGGCGATTGACCAGACCCTGCGCATCACCGCGCCAGACCTGCTTGGCGGTGAGCGCGAGCTCCGCGCCAAGGTCCGCTGGCGCAGCGAGGGATCCTACGGCTTGGTTTTCGACGATACCCTCACCCTCGGCGAGTTCGCCCGGATGGCAGCGCTGCTTCAGGCTCCGGGGCTGCTCGAGGCTTAAGCCAGCGCTATGCGGGGACGAATTTGAGCGCGACGCCGTTGATGCAATGGCGCTTGCCCGTCGGACGCGGGCCATCATCGAAGATATGCCCCAAATGGCCGCCGCAATCGGCGCAATGCACCTCGGTGCGGGCGTAGCCGATCAGGTAATCGGTCGAGGTGGCGACGGCCCCCTTGTTGATCGCCTGCCAAAAGCTCGGCCAACCAGTGCCGCTGTCATACTTGTGCGCCGAGGCATAGAGCGCGGTGCCGCAGCCCGCGCATACAAAGGTGCCCTTGCGCTTTTCCTTGTTGAGCGGCGAGGTAAAGGCGCGTTCTGTCCCTGCTTCGCGCAGCACATAATACTGGTCCGGGGTCAGCACCCGCTTCCATTCGGCATTGGTCTTGCCCTTGGGGAACGATTTGGCTTCGGCAGGCGCGGCCCCGCACGCACCGAGGAAGGGAACAAGCGCACATGCCCCGACACTGGCGGCGAGCAAGCTGCGGCGGTTCATGACAGGCAGGGGCAAAGCGTTCTCCATCATCAAGCGTGACGATACCCCCTAATTCGCCCAAACTGCCGCTGAGGTTTCAGCCTTGCTCCACCCGCAGTGTCAGAAGCTGGTAACTTCGACCTCGAGCTTGCGGAAACCATGCACGAAATTCGCGCGCACCCGCTCGACATCGCCCGCGACGTGGACGCGCATCCGGCGCTTGTGCATTTCTTCGAGCAGGACGCGCAGCTGGAGCTCAGCCAGACGCGCACCGACGCAGCGGTGGATGCCATAGCCGAAGGCGAGGAGACGACGAGCGTTTTCGCGCGTGATATCGAGCTTGTCGGCGTTCTCGAACACCTCCTCGTCGCGGTTGGCGCTGATATACCACAGCACCACCTTGTCGCCTGCCTTGATCGTCTGACCGAACACCTCGGTATCCTCGGTGCAGGTGCGGCGCATGTGGGCGAGAGGCACCTGCATGCGCAGGATTTCCTGCACCGCGTTGGGGATCAGCGTGGGGTCTTCCTCGAAGCGCTTGCGCTGGTCGGGGAACTTGTCGAGCGCGTGGATGATCCCGCTCATGGTGTTGCGGGTCGTATCATTGCCGCCGACGATCAGCAGCACCAGATTGCCCATGAATTCCTCGGGACGCATCTGGTTCATCGCCTCGGAATGGATCATCATCGAGATGAGATCATTGCCGGGCTCCTTGTCCATCGTCCGCTCGATCCACAGGGTCTGGAAATAGGCCCCCATATCCTGAAGGATGCTCCAGCGCATCTTATCGAGTTCGCGCACCGTGGCGAGCTCTGTGTCGCCCGACCAATCCGACCAGAAGGTCAGCAGGCGGCGATCTTCCCAGGGGAAGCCGAAAAGGATCGCCAGCATCCCCGTGGTCAACTCGATCGAGACGGTATCGACCCAGTCAAACACCTCTCCGCGTGGTAGCGAATCGAGCAGCTCGCCGGTGCGAGCCCGGATTTCCGCTTCCATATCGGTCACCGCGCTGGCGGTGAACTTGGGTGCGACCGTGCGGCGCTGGCCGGTGTGCTGCGGGCGGTCCATGGCAATGAACATCGGCAGCTCGCGCGGAGCATCAAGTCCTGCAGCAGCAGCCTCCTCTTCAGTCAGCCGATCGAGGATGGTGATCCCGCCTTGTTCCCAGCTTGACGAAAACGCCTCGGGCAGGGCTTCGATATGCTGGATCGCCTTGTGGCCGACGACCGCCCAATAGGGCCCGAAGGGACTTTCGGGGATCCAGTGGAGCTGGCCCGCCTTGCGCATCTCGGCGAACACCGGCTGCCAGCGATCCTCGAAATAGATATCCGACCGGCTGACGTCCCACGGATGCGTGTGCTTCAAGCGCTCTTCCGGATGCGTGGCATAGTGGGCCTTGAGCGCGTCGTATGAAGAAGGCTCGCGGCGCACCTGGGGGCGCTGCACCGGCGGCATCGGGGCAATTGTGGCCATGTCTGTCTCCCGTCAGGCAGCCCCTACCTTGGGCTGCTCCGTACGAGTCGTATCCTGCCGCAACTAACAGGGATGTCAATAGCGAGTTGCAATTCGAGACTGATTAGGCGGCCAGCCGAGCGCCCTTTCGCGACTTGTCACGCCCCGCACCGCCCGATTTCATCACCCGCTTGCGGAACAGCAGCGATCCGCCCTTGACCAGCAGGACCACGGCGATGCCCTGCCACACCACTGCCAGAACATGGGTCCACAAGGTATCCTCAAGCGCGGCCCGCGCGAGCATCGCAAAGGGCGAGGACAGCGGGAAAGCCACCGAGGTCAATTCCAGCGGTGTGCCAATCTGCCCGATATTCGCCGCCGAAAGGAAGAACACCATCAGCTGGAGCATCGTCACCGGCATCGACAGGGTTTGCACCTCGCGCACCGATGAAGCCATCGCGCCAATGGTCAGGAACAGCGAGCCAAGCAGCAGATAGGCCATCGAAAAATAGATAACCCCCAGGGCCACAAACACCGGCCAGCCCACCGCTGGTCCCGGCAGTTCGCGGAAATTGGTTTGGGTGACAGTGACAATCGCATCTTCGGCAATCGCCCAGAAGCCCCAGCCGAGCGTGCCCCACACCGCGATCCCGACGAACGAGACCGCCAACATCGCGAACAGCTTGCCCATGAACACCGCGTCCATCGGCAGGGCAGCTGCGAGGATTTCGATGATCTTGTTGCCCTTTTCCTCGGCAAGGTTGGACAGAACCATGCCGCCCAGCAGCATCGACAGGAGGAACAGCACCATTTGCGCGGCCTGCGCAGTGCCAATGCGGTTGGTGCGTTCTGACGCAGCGCTGGTGGCGACCACGTCGCTGGACGCCGCCGGAAAACGTGCGGGCGCGGCGCCGGCCGCGGTCGCCGCGATCAGTTCAACCGGACCTTTCCAGCGCTGGACCTGGCCTTGTGTGCCGACCACTTGCGGCGCGGCCAGCGTCCCGGTGACGATGGCGGCGTAATTGCCGCGCCGTTGATCAAGATAGGCGCGCGCATCAAAGGCCGGACTGTCATCCACCGCTTCGATCACGCGCAGGTCGGGGACGACCTTGCCAAGCTGGGGACGCAGCGATTGGGCTGCGGTCACCATCGCGGCATTGTCTGCAGCGCTCATGGCGAGACCGACTTCAATGCTGACCGCTTGCTCGGACACAGACCTGCCAATGCTCCCCGCAAGACCTCCGATGAGCACCGGGAAAAGCGGCCCAAGCAGAAAGAAAAGGGAGGCGCGACTGAACAGCACCGCGACGAAATCGCGCCGGGCGATCACCCAGGTGGCTTCCAGCATGTTGAGGCTAGGACGGAGAGAGGGGGCGGTTTCGGTCATGGACGGCCTTCGGCAGTATCGGCTTGGAGCTGGCGAGCGGCAGCTTCTCCCGCGATGGCAACAAAAGCATCGTGGAGGCCAGCGCGCTCGATCGAGAGTGAGAGGATGCCCGCCTCGCCCTCTATGAGGCTCTTAAGCAGCGGTTCGATACCGCTTTCGGGCAGAGGGAAATGGAAGAAGTCGCCATTGCGGCGGGTTTCGGGCGGGAGCGCCGCGAGCCACGCACCCTCGCGCGCCCGGGTCTCCAGCCGCACCTGTGCGGGAATCCGGTCGCGCGCCGCCTCGACACTGCCTGCATAGGGCACCTTGCCCCCGGCAATGATCGCCACGCCCTCGCACAGGCGTTCGGCGTGGTGAATCACTTGGGTTGAGAAGATCACCGTCACGCCGTCATCAGCCAGCGCGCGGATCATCATTTCGAGCTTGCCCTGATTGATCGCATCAAGGCCCGAGAACGGCTCGTCGAACACCACCAGTCGGGGCTGATGCACCAGCGTGCCGAGCAGCTGCACGGTCTGCGCCATGCCCTTGGAAAGCTGGCGGATCTGGCGATCGGCGGCATGGGTCAACCCATGACGTTCAAGCAGATCGATAGCGCGCTTGCGACCTTCTTTCAGCGGCAGGCCGCGTAGCGCGCCCATAAAGGCAATCGCCTCGATGCACTTCATCGCGGGGTAAAGCCCCCGCTCTTCAGGCAGGTAACCGATCAACCGGCCAATATCATGCGGGCGGTCATGCCCGAACACGCGGCGCACACCCTCGTCCGGGTCGATAATGCCGAGCAGCATCCGGAGCGTTGTGGTCTTGCCCGCACCATTCGGGCCGAGAATGCCGTAGATCGCGCCTTCCGGGACCGAAATGTCGACGCCGTCAACTGCACGGATGCCATCGAAACTCTTGACCAGTCCCCGCGCCTCAATGGCGAGCGGGCGCCCATCCACAGGGATAGCGCTGAAGCCACCTCCTTGATGATCCCACGGGGTTCGGTTGCCCGAGAACTTGTGATTGCTGACGGCCATATCCATAGTCCTAGCCAGGTAGCGGTCAGGATTAAACGGGAGCCTCTCCAAATATGGTTAACGCCCGTGCAAGCATTGCCGAGCGGATTACCGCGCAGGCGCTTGCCGAGGGTTTCGCGGTGTGCGGATTTGCCAGCGCGGGCGAGGACCCCCTGCGTGCCGACCGGCTCGAACAGTGGCTGGGCGAGGGCCACCACGGCAGCATGGAGTGGATGGAAGCGCGCGCCGAACATCGCCGTTCCCCGCAGGGCCTATGGCCCGAGGCGCGAAGCGTGATCGCGCTGGGCATGAGTTATGCCCCGGCGCATGATCCGCTGGCGCTCGAAGGCTCGGCCACCCACGCGCGCATTTCGGTCTATGCCCAAGGCAAGGACTATCATGATGTGGTCAAGAAGCGCCTCAAGGCGCTCGCGCGCTGGCTGGTGGCCGAACGACCCGATGCGCAGGTGAAGGTGTTCGTCGATACCGCTCCGGTGATGGAAAAGCCCTTGGGCGAAGCGGCCGGGATCGGCTGGCAGGGCAAGCACACCAACCTTGTCAGCCCGACCCACGGGAGCTGGCTGTTCCTCGGGGCAGTTTACACGACTTTGGAAATTGGGCTCGACCTCGCGCCCGCAGAGCCGCATCGCGACCAATGCGGCACCTGCCGCGCCTGTCTCGACGCCTGTCCGACCAATGCCTTCCCCGCGCCGTACCAGCTCGATGCTCGGCGGTGCATTTCCTATCTCACGATTGAGCACAAGGGGCCGGTGCCGGACGAATTTCGCGCGGCGCTGGGCAACCGGATCTATGGCTGTGATGATTGTCTTGCCGTGTGCCCGTGGAACAAGTTTGCCTCCGAAGCGCAGGCGATCAAGGAATTCCTGCCCCGCGCCGAACTCGTCGCCCCGCGCCTTGCCGAACTGCTGGCCTTGGACGATGCCGGGTTCCGGGCGCTGTTCTCAGGCTCTCCGATCAAGCGCGTCGGACGCGACCGGTTTGTGCGCAATTGCCTCTATGCGGCGGGGAACAGCGGCAATGTGGCGCTGATGCCCGAAGTCAATGCCTTGACCGGCGATCCTGATCCCGTGGTTGCCGACGCCGCGCAGTGGGCACGGGCGCGGATTACGCCAGATCCTTGAGCGCCACGTCAGGATCGGCGAGCAGCGCCGGATCAATCCTGCCAACCCCGCTTTCGAGCAGTTTCCGCCCCTGCACATAGTCCTTCATCGTGCCCACGCAGTCGAAGGCGATCGGCACCCCGTCCTTCATGTAGACCACGGTGAATTTGCGGCTATCGGGATCACCGCGCAGCACGGTCGCATCGTAACCAAGGTTGAGGCCCGCGGTCTGGAGCTTCAAATCATACTGGTTCGACCAGAACCATGGCAGCGCGTGATAGGGTTCCTTATCGCCCATGATCGCCTTGGCGACCGTATTCGCCATATCATGCGCGTTCTGCACCGATTCGAGCCGGATCACAGCACCATCGGCAAAGTCATTGGCGTGCGCCGCGCAGTCGCCAATCGCATAGATGTCGTCGAGCGTGGTGCGGCAACAGAAATCGACATCGACCCCGTTCGATCCCGCTGCCCCAGCCGCCATCAGCGGCGCGACCGCTGGCACGATCCCGATACCGACCACCACCATGTCGCAGGCGATCTCTTCGCCGCTGTCGAGCCTTACGCCGGTCACTGTGTCATCGCCCAGCACCGCATGCACCCCGGTGCTAAGCCGGATGTCGACCCCCTGGCGGCGGTGCTCGTCGGCATAGAAGGACGAAAGCTCCTCGCCCGCGACACGCGCCAGCAGTCGCGGCAGCATCTCCACCAGCACCACCTCGCAGCCAAGCTTGCGCAAAACCGCCGCTGCCTCGAGCCCGATATAGCCACCGCCGATCACCACCGCGCGCTTGGCGCCGCCAGCAAGCGCTTGCATCATCGCATCGGCATCGGCCTTGTCGCGGACGTAGAACACCTGGCGCAGCACCGCGCCTGGCACCGGCAACCGCCTCGGATCGCCCCCACCTGACCAGATCAGCTTGCGATAGGTCACGCTCCCGCCGTCGCTCAGGGTCAGGCGGTGGGCCTGCGGATCGACCGCCGTTACCGCCGCGCCGAGGTGCAGCGCAATGTCCTTGTCCGCCCAGAATTTCTCGGGCCGGATCATGATCCGCTCGAAACCCTTGTCGCCGGCGAGATATTCCTTGGAAAGCGGCGGGCGTTCATAGGGCGGGGCATCGTCCCGCCC
The DNA here is from genome assembly GCA_046080005.1 of Erythrobacter sp. Classification (GTDB taxonomy): domain Bacteria; phylum Pseudomonadota; class Alphaproteobacteria; order Sphingomonadales; family Sphingomonadaceae; genus Erythrobacter. Next base: position 1,216 of record JBJTTE010000310.1, on the reverse strand, counting down.
GATCATCAGGATCGAACCCTCATGCCCGTGTTGGCGCAGCGCAATCGCTGCCTGCGCTCCGCCGTGTCCTGTCCCGACAATGACAACATCGGCGTGGGTGTGGTTGGTAGTCATCTGCGTATTTTGCCCCTCCGGCGTCCCGCGCCCTTGATGTGGCGCAAATTACCGAGGGGTCAAGTGGGGGTTTGCGTGTCGGACGACCCATTGGTTGCAGACCACGCCCCCAAGCATCACACCTTGCGCCTATCAACGCTCCAGCAGATTGCGCGCCTGGCTGGCAATCTGCGCGAGCATCGCCGCGCCCACCGGGGGCCGGGCCTGCGCGCGGACGATCATCGCACGGAATTGGGCCACACCTGGGGCGTTGCGGGTGGCCCAATCAGCCACGCTCCCACGCGGATCGGCCTTGCCTGCCTTGCTCTTGAGCAACCGCCGCAGGAATTCGACGCGCATCTGCTGGAAATCGCGCGCAAGGCCTGACACGAGCAGCCGCTCCCATACATCAGACGGCGACATATGCGCCGCCGTACCTTGCGCCCAGTCGAGCCCCAACCGCGTGCCAATATCCGTGAATGCATGGGTCAGCAGCTTGGTTTCGATGCCCGTCGTGAGCGCAGCCTGGGCAAGGCCAACGGCCCCGTCCATATCGAACAGGTGGGCGACCTTGGCCGCCAGCGCGTCGGTGGCGCCGAGCGCCACAAAGCTGTCGCGCAGCGCCATGGAACGGGCGCGCGGATCATCAGTGAGCAACTCTTCCCGGCTCGAGACGAGAGCGTCAGTGCCCTCAGCCAGAGCGCCGATCATACTGCCCGCCGCGACCTTGCCCGCCGCGGTGCGCAGCACCTCACTCATCAGGTTGCCGACCGCCGCCGCCAGCCGGTCGAACAGGGCAAGCCGCGCCGCTTCGGGGATCGCCGCCTCGTCCAACTCGTGCCATAGCGCTTCAAGGCCGAACAGGCGCTCGGCCACCACAAAGGCCGCCGCGACCTCGGCAAGGCCAACGCCTTCCTCCTCCGCCAGTTCGAAGGGGTGGACCATCCCGATCCGGTTGACGATACGGTTCGACAGGCTCGTCGCGATCATCTCGCGCCGCAGCCGATGGCCGCGGATCTCGGCGGCGTAAGTCTTGCGCATCGCGGTGGGGAAGCGCGCGATCAGCAGCCCTTCAAGCACCGGATCATCGGGCAGCGCGCTCGCCTCGAGCGCGGATTGCAGC
>JBJTTE010000309.1:0-5200 GCA_046080005.1 Erythrobacter sp. | reverse complement strand
CCAGTGTCCAGACTTCCTCACCGGTTGAACAGCCTGCTGACCAGATCCGCACGGGTTCGCTTGCCAGCGCGCGGTGCACCAGACCGGGGCGAACGATGCTGGCGAAGTGGTCAAAATGATGCGGTTCGCGGTGGAAATAGGTATGGTTGGTGGTCAGCGCGGCGACAACCTCGGTCATCATCGGTGCGTCGCGTGCCAGCGTATCGAGGAAGGCGGCAAAGCTCGTGAACCCGCTGCGCCGTACCAGTGGTGCGAGGCGCGAATAGGCGAGCATGCTCTTGCGCGCGCCAAGCACGATGCCGGTTTCGGCATGGATCAATTCAGCAACGCGGCGGAAATCGGCCTCGCTGTAAATCGCCGGGCTTACGCCTGGCACTGTGCTTTGGGTTGCAGCTGTCAGTGACGGGGTGTGCATCGGTCAGGCCGCAGCGGCCAACGCGGCACCTGCGGTTGCAGCGCGCGCCGCAGTGCTGGCGATGAAGTCGACATCGACAATCAGCGCGACCTTGCCATTGCCCAGGATGGTCGCTCCAGCCACGGAATCGATCTGGCGGTAATGGGCATCAAGTGCCTTGATCACGAATTGGCGCTGGTCGGTGATGGCGTCGACCAGCAGTGCGGCACGGCCATGCCCTTCGGTCTCGACGAGCACCAACACGCCCTCGCACGGATTGCGCACCGCTGCCTGCGCACCCGTCAGCGCTCCGAGCGGAACGATCGGCACGAAGCTGCCCCGCGCATTGAGCATCTGCGCGCGGGTGCCCATCTCCTTGACGTCCACCGGGGTCGGACGCAGGCTTTCGATCACGTGGGCAAGCGGGATCACCAGCGCCTGATCGCCGACTTGCACGATCATGCCGTCGGAAATCGCGAGGGTCAGTGGCAGCGCGAGCGCAAAGGTGGTCCCCTTACCGGGCGTGCTTTCGATGGTGATGCGCCCGCCCAGCTCCTTTACGTTCTGTTTGACCACATCCATCCCGACACCGCGCCCCGAAATGTTCGAAACCTGTGCGGCGGTGGAAAAGCCGGGCGCAAAGATCAGCTGGTGGATCTCCTCGTCGGAAAGCTGCGCTTCAGGAGCCACAAGCCCGTTGGCAATGGCCTTGGCGAGGACCCTATCGCGGTCGATCCCGCGTCCGTCATCAGCAATGCGGATGATGATGCGTCCGGCCTTTTGCTCGGCTGACAGGCTAAGCGTGCCCTCGGGCTCCTTGCCCGCTGTCCTGCGTTCCTCGGGCGTTTCGATCCCGTGGTCGACCGCATTGCGAATGAGGTGGGTCATCGGTTCGCTGAGGCGCTCGATCACGGTCTTGTCGAGTTCGGTGGTCTCGCCAGCGACTTCCAGCTTGACGTGCTTGCCCGTCGAGCTGCCAAGCTCGCGCAGCAGCCGGGGGACGCGCCCGAACACCGAGCTGATCGGCTGGGCACGGAACGCCATCGCGTGCTCCTGAATATCACGGACCAGCGTTTCGATCAGCGCGAGTTCCTCGATATTGGCGAGGTCTTCGTTGGTAAGCCGCTGGGCAAGCATGGCTTGCGCGATCACCAGCTCCCCAACGCCGTCGATCAGCATGTCGAGTTTGCGCAGGTCGATCCGCACTGACTGATTGGCCGGCGCCGTTCCGGCAGCAACCGCAGCCGCGGGGTTAGCGGGGGCAGGCACCACTGTTTCGCTCGCAACCCTGAGCGGGGCAGCGACCGGTTCGGTGACAGGAGGTTGGGGCGGGATTGCTGCTGCATGAGCGGCGCTGGATGTGCTGCGCGGCGGCGGCATTACGCTGTCAGCCCTAAAGGCGAGCGTCACTTCGTCGCCGACGAAATCGAAGATCTCGGCCACGGTCTCACGGCTGATCTCGCCCGGCATCTGGAAGGTCCAGCCGAGATAGCCCTCCTCAACCACCAGCCGCTCGATTGTCGGCACGGCGGTGATGTCGCACAGCTCGCAGTGGCCGCCGAGATCGGTCAGCTCACGCAACCACAGCAGCGGCTCGCTGCCCTTGGTCATGGCACCGGCATGGGGGCGGATATGGACGATCCAGCTTTCCGGGCCGGGCGGGCTCGCAGCGGCAGGCGCGCCGAGTTCATCAAGCAGCGCGTCGAGATCATCGAATGCTGGGGCAGCGGCTGGGACTTGGGCAAGTGTTTGGGCTGCGTGTGGTGCCGGGGTCAGCTCACTACCCCAAGCCTGCGCTGCTTCGAGCCGTGCCAGTAGATCGGCATCCTCGGGCGGAATACCCCCGCCTCGCGCGGCCTCGACGTGATCGCGCAGGCAATCGAGCGCCAGCAGCAGCAGATCGACGAGCAAGGGCTGGAGTGACACCTTGCCCTCCCGTAATTCGCCGAGCAGGTTCTCGAAGCCATGGGTGTAGGCGGCCAGCGCGGTATGTCCGAAAGCGCCTGCACCGCCCTTGATCGAATGGACCGCGCGGAAGATCGCGTTGATCGTCTCGCCATCATGGGTGCCTTCGCGGCAGGCGGCAAGACCCGCCTCGGCGGCCTCCAGCGCCTCTTCACATTCAACGAAGAAGATCTGATTGATATCGTCTTCGGTCATGGTTCCACGCCTTCCAACACCACATCGGCAAGTCCGGTCAGCTGCAACACCGCGGTGAAGGCGGTGCTCGGCTTTCGCACCACGATTCCGCCTTCGCTGCGCGCGGCCGAGACCAATAATTGCAGCATCGCCTGGCCGATCCGTTCGACCCGCGCCGCATCGACCGCAAGCGGCGCGGGCCCGAGCGCTTCGGTAAATTCGGGATAGAGCGCGCGTGCCGCGCTGCGGTCACAGATGGGAGGAAGGATGATCATCGGTGCAACCTTTGGCAGGCAGGAATGCGGCACCCCAGATGGGCCTTGGGGCTGACCCTAGGGGACAGGATTGAAGAGCCTTTTACGGCGGGCTTAGGAGCAATTCCCTAGGCCCTGTCTGTCCCGATCCGTTCGACCACAGACGTGGGGTAATTGGCGGCGGGATCGGACAAGACGCGGGACTAGAATTCGCTCCAGTCGTCCTCTGCAGGAACGACCGCAGGAGCTGGTTTGCGCGCAAGGTTGCCGGTGCTGGGCAAGGAAGTGATGCGCGGCGGGGAGATAGTGCGGCGAGGCGGGGGCGCAGCCTTTGCCGTGACTGGCCGGTGCGCGATGGCAGGGGGCGGCGCAGCATAGTCAGCAGGGGAGGCTTGCGGGCCCGCACCGCTTACCCGGAATTGCGTAACCAGTTCGCTCAGACGCTGCGCCTCCGTGGAAAGGCTCCGCGTGGCGGCGGTCGACTGTTCGACCATCGCGGCGTTTTGCTGGGTCATCCGGTCGATGGTGCCGACTGCGACATTGACCTGATCAAGATTGCTCGCCTGGACCACAGTGGTTTCAGCGATTTCGTTGACCTGCCGGGTGACGGCGCCGACCTGCGCGACGATTTCGGCGAGCAGGGTGCCTGTCTCGCCAACAAGGCTCACCCCGTCGCCCACATGGGCGGTTGATTTGTCGATCAGCGCCTTGATGTCGCGTGCAGCATCGGCGCTGCGTTGGGCGAGAGCGCGCACTTCGTTGGCGACGACCGCGAAGCCCTTGCCCGCCTCGCCCGCGCGTGCCGCCTCGACCCCGGCGTTAAGCGCGAGAAGGTTGGTCTGAAAGGCAATACCGTCGATCACATCGATGATTTGCGTGATTTCCTTGGCGGAATGTTCGATCGCACCCATCGCCGCTACCGCCTTGCCAACCACCGCACCGCCCGCGGTTGCGCGGGCATGGGTTTGGGCAATGGCGCTCTTGGCGGCCACGGCGTTGTCGGCTGATTGGCGGGTCAGGCTGACCGTGGTGCCGATTGAGGCTGCGGTCTCTTCAAGGCTCGCGGCCTGCTGTTCGTTGCGTATCGCGAGGTCTTCGGAGGCGGCGCGGATCTCGCTCGCGCTGGTGTGCACGCCACTGGCGGTTGATCGCACCTGTGCGATCATCGCTTCCAGGCGGCTGATCGAGGTGTTGTACATTTCGCGCAGGTTCGGCCTCGGCTTGTTCCGGCGCTCGTTCTCGACCACCACGTCGGGCAAGGTTGCGATCCTATAGGTAAGATCGCCGTTCGCGAGCCGATCCAGAGCGGTTGACATGGTCGCGACGATCTCGATTTGGGCAGCCGACCGCGCCTTGTTAGCCTTGAGCGCGGCGCGAAATGTCTCGATCGCAGAAGTCATTGTCCCGATCTCGTCGGCGCGATGGGCGTAAGTGACGCCGGAATCGTGATTGCCCGCTGCCATGTCGCGCATAGTCTCGGCCGTGGTGGAGATCGGCCACAGGACCTTACGCCTTAACATGAGATAGGACGTCCCCAGTGCCAGCAGCGCGAACATGGAGGCAAGGCCCGCGCCAGACAGGACCATCACGGTCGTGGTGGCATTTTCCTGGGCTATTGTCTTTGAAAGGTCTTCGCTCTTGGCAACCAACGCATCATTGGCATTGCGATGCTCGCGGTAGATTTGCAGCAGCCGGCGATGCGATGCGATCATCGCTGTCTCATCACCGCGCTTTATAGCCGGCTTCAGGCTGTTGTTGATTTCGTCCCAGAAAGCCTTGCCGTTCTGGCGGACACTTTCGTTCAGGTTCGACTTGAGTTCATCGTCAAGCGAGGACTGCACCCAGCCTTGCTCGGCCTCCCAATAGAGCTGTTCCAGACCCGCGAGCCGTTCTGCATTGATCGCAATGGCATCGGGGTAGATCGTCATGATGCTGGCGTTGGCGAAGGCTTCAACCAGGAACATCGGCGGCGGCAAGATATCGGCCCTGAGGTCAGACAATTGCTGCTCCTCCCTGTGGAGTGCGCCACCCACTCTGATATGGTTGATGCCAATCGCGACGATCAACACAACCCCTACCAATAATCCGCCGAGCGTGAGCGCGCCGAGCCGCGAAATCTTCTCGATTGTCATCCTGTGATACCTTCCTGCACTGGCATCCAAAGGTGTCTCGGGCGTGTGTCAGGCTGCCATGTAGACCGCTGTGGCATAAGGCACCTTTGCTGCACCTCTATGCGCAAGCACCTAAGCCGAGCATCCGAATTTCTTGGCAGCTTCGCTCCTAGAGATGCCTCGCCGGGCGCGTAGGGCAGTGCCTTCCAAGATCATCAACAGGACCGAGATTGCAACCAAGAGGCTGAGCAAAACATGGCCAATGTAAGAGTGCTGGTAGTCGACGATTCCGCCGCGATGCG
>JBJTTE010000308.1:0-5719 GCA_046080005.1 Erythrobacter sp. | reverse complement strand
TGCGACCGTAATTCCAGGCTGATCCGTCGCGCCAGAAAATGCCGCCGGCCTCCTGCAGGGTGCCATCCCAGTTGATCAGCTTCGATCCCACCATGCCGACCTTCGGGAACTCGGCAATCGGGTCGAGAAGACCATCGAGCCAGCCGCTGAAGACGAGTGTGTCGTTGTTGAGAAGGACGATCGTCTCACCACGCGCTTGGGTTGCGGCTGCATTGCAGTTGCCAAGGAAGCCGAGATTGCGCGGCTGACGGAGGTAGCGGACGTTGCCGCCTATGGTGGCGATAATAGCTGCGACCGCGTCGGTCGAACCGTCATCCGCCACGATGACGTCGAAGGTGTGCCGTTCGTCAAGCTCGAGCAGGCTCGCAAGGCACAGCAACGTGTCGAGCACGTTATTGTAAATGGGAACGATTACGGTCGCCGAAGGCGATGCGGGGAGGGCTGCAGCCGCGCTGGCGGCACGCTCGCGAAGTCGTTCCAAAAGGTTGCGGCAATCATCGGAACCGGAGAACTCGTCCTGTCGATCCTGCCACCGGTTCATGAGCGAAAGGAGATACCAGATGCGGCTCAGAAGAGGCTCGCCGTAAGTCTCGGAGATCATTTCACGCATGGTCTGCGCAGGCCAGAAGTCGTCCACCGGCGCCGGCGGCCAAAGCGAGGATGCCGGCACGACAACCTGTTCAGACTGCGAGGGGACAGGCGCTTGCACTTCCGCAACGGGCCCGCGTAGCAGCGTCTCCATGAACTGGAGCGGCCCGCCGTCGGTGTACGGGCTGGGCAAATCCTGCTGCCAGCCTTCGATGTTGAGTTCGCGCCCCTCGTCGCTGCCATAAAGGATGAAGTGGCTAAGCGGCTCGAAGTCAGCGGCCTCCACATCCGGATAGCGGTCGAGATAGGTGCGAGGGTTGAACAGAGGATTGGGTCGTCGTCCCTCCTTCCACCCGTGCGCAAGATAGTGGTCCAGCGGGCTAAGCTGGCCATGGGCGGCAACATCGGGGTTCTGTGCGAGGTACCAGTCGTTAGGGAACAGCGGGTGAGGATCTCTTCCCTCACGCCAGCCGTGAAGGACATAATGGACGAGCGGCGACATGCCACTCTCGGCCACGTCCGGGTGCTTCCTCAAATAGTACTCGGAATCGAGCAAGGGGTGCGGAGAGACTGCGCGATTTCGGGGATCGGCGAGAAACGTCTTGAGGGAAACGTCGCGCAGGCGCGCGTCCTGGCGAGTGACCCATTCGGAGGAGAAGATGCTCGTTTCCAACGTCTGCTCCTTGCCAAGCAGACGAAGGTGCCAAGGCAGCGGCGTTCGCTCTTTCGGCGCACCGATGCGCCCTGAAATCTGGGCCGGCGCAGAAGCCAGAGCCATAAGCGTCCGCCGGTGCAGCAGCGCTACGGAACTGCGCGCGGTGGGTGCGCGCTTTCCGGCACTTGCCAAAGCGGGCGGCGATATCGGAGCACGCGGGGAGGGCGGGGCCGATTCGATCGCGCTCTGTGATCCGCCCTGCGCATCGACCGCGATGCGTGAGTTCGCCTCACCTGCAGCCTTCTCCCTCGCTTCGGCAGCCAGCAGCCGGGCTTCCAGCTCCTCGACGCGCTTGCCAAGCTCGACGAGACGGCTTTGCTCGTCGCGCAGCGCGGCAAGTGCGGCGGCACGCTCCGTTTCTAGCTCCTTGCGCCGCGCCTGCTCGGCAGACAACTCCCCGCCCCGAGCCGAAAGCTCCGCCGATAGACGCTCCTGCCCCGCAGCGGCCTCCGCGCGGATTGCCGCAAGCGCCTCGCTCGCCGCCCGGATTTCCTCCGTGAGTGCGGCACGCTCCGTCTCCAGCTCCTCGCGCCGCGCCTGCTCGGCGGACAATTCTTCCCGGCGCGCTGCGATCTCTCCTGTCAGGCGCTCGCGCTCTCTGGCGGCATCGGCCTCAAGGTCGGCGATGCGGCCTTCCAGCACCCGGTTCTGGTCTTCGGCTCGGCCACGAGATAGGCGTTCGGTGACCAGCGTTTCGTTGATCTCGAACAAGCTGGACAAAATCGCCGTGTGGTCTGAACCTACCGGATGCGATGCTATTCGTCCCAACAACTCGGCAATCGTCTCTTCGCGAGCAGATGCTTCCTTCCGGATCGCTTCGGCTTCGCGCGCAAGCGCCTGGCGCTCGCTGTCGAGCGAAGTCGCGATCACCGAGTTGGAGGCACGCACTTCTTCCAGCCGCCGAACAAGATCGCTTCGCTCGGTCTCGATAAGCTCCGCCTGGGCACGCGCCTCTTCGAGCAACTCTCGCGTACGAGCTACATCGGCCCGCAACACCTCGTCTTCTTCATGAAGACCCGACGCCCAGGCCATGATCTTCTCGTGCTCAAGCCAAAGGTCATTCTTCTCATCGAAGAAGACGCTCGAGGGAATTGCCACATCCTCCAGCGGAGCATCGGAACAAACCGCGAGTACGTACTCGGGATCTGCGAGGTTCAGTTCCCCGGTTTCGACCTTCGGCTTACTTGCCGATGACCCCGTCGCAATGTGGATACGGGCCGCAGCCAGGTTCCCCGCGCCGTGCTCCTGGTTCGAGTCGAGTGCATAGCCCACCGAAAGGAGCGCCATGCGCGTGCCGGTGAGCCGGACGTGCCTGAACCGATCGGTCAGCAGCTTGCGGAATTCCGGCACCTCCATTTCAGAGACATGGAACGCATTGGGCGGTTTGTAGCGATTATAGACCGGCTTGTTCGGCGTGGAGACGAGCAACACCCCGTTGGGCGAGAGCACTCTGCGGACCTCGTCGAGCAGACCTTTATGATCCTCGACGTGCTCGATCATCTCGTTGGCGACGACTATGTCGAAGCTGCCCTCCTCGAAAGGGAGATCGTAGCAGTCTCCGATCACGAACTTGACGTTCTTGGAGGCGTAGCGCTTGCGTGCCTCGCGGATGGCCGTGGGATTGATGTCGACGCCGGTCACCTGAGCGGCGGCAGCGCCCAGTATCGCCGTGCCGTAACCGGTACCGCACGCCAGATCGAGTACCCTGCGCCCCCCGACATACTCGCGGCAGAGGGCATAGCGGTGCAAGTGCTCGTAAACGATCCGCCCGCGCTGCTCGGCAGGATCAAACCGTTCCAGTTCAGCATTCATCGTCAATTTCCCCCGCCAGAGGCACGCTGGCGTCTTCCCTGTTCGCTCCAGCTAAAACCACGCAACACCCGCTGCAATACCCGCGGATGAGCGCGCACATGCTCAAGCGCGATCCGTGCCAGATCGAAATGCGACCTCTTCAGAGCGGCGAACAACAGTTCGACGCTCTCCCGTGCACCCAGCACTCCAATCTCGAGCGAGCCGACCAATCGCGTGGTGGTCTCGACCGAAAGTTCGGAGAGCAGATTGTACGCTCCGTGGAACCCAAACTCCGCCCTAGTGGTCCCTTCTCTCTCGTAAGCAAAGCTGCGGGCCGTCTCGACGTCCGCGAAGCGTATCCCGTGCTCGCGTTCAAGCATATGCCGATGCGTTCGGCAAATCGAAAGATCCTCGGCTTCCCTTTCGATCGGAATCCGGCGCGTCGCCTCGAGCAACTTCTTGGAGCGAAGCGAGAAGCCGCCATTGCCGACCTTCCAGTCGTCTTTGAACTGCGGCCAAACGGCGCCGATGTAGTCATAGCGCAGGAAGTCCCCGCTCCATCGGCTGCCGTCGCGAACAAAGCCGTCCCACTGCACCACGAGCACGTGGGATGTCTCGATGTGATCAGCCAGCCTGTGGAGCATGAAACGGGAGTAGTCCGACCTGGAACCGAGGCGGTCGATGCGTCGCCACGCGATCCCGGTCGCTTCCAGACCCTCGGGCCGTACGTCCGAGAGCAACACGGCCGTTTCGAAGCGAACCTGCTCCATCGAGCGGCGCATCGCCCATACAGTCGCCTCGAGCCCGACCGAGCTGGCGGCGCACAGGGTCACGCCCGGAGCAGTCGGCAAGGTCATCAGCCGGCCCTCAGCAGGCAAATCTCGGAACTCGGGGACAGCAGCGGGCTGAAGCGCGCATCGTCGAACCCGGGCGTCTGCCAGCGCGATTGCAACAGCGCCAGCTCGCGCTCGAACCGGACCACCTGGTCGGCGCGGTAATCATCCGGCCGGGTCCGGGATTCTGCATGGATCAGCCGCGCCTCGGCGCAGTAGACGTTGGTGAGGCCGGCTGCATCGAGCTTGAGGCAGAAATCGACGTCGTTGAAGGCGACGGCGAAGCCGGCCTCGTCCAATCCCCCTACCACCTGGTAATGCGCCTTGGAGACCAGCAGGCAGGCGGCAGTCACTGCCGTCACTTCGCGCGACACCGCATGCCAGGCGCAGTGCTCGGTCGCCGCGGGGTCAACGCCGCGCTGGATGTGACCAGCCGCATTGCCCATCCCGATCGCGACACCAGCATGCTGGATCGCGCCATCGGGATAGAGCAGCTGCGCACCCACCGCCCCGACACTCGTGTCGACGGCGATTCGCATCATGGCGGTGAGCCAGTCCTCGCCGAGCACTTCCACATCGTTGTTGAGCAGGCACAGGAACTCGCCGTTCGCCTGCGTGCTGGCGAGATTGTTGAGGCGCGAGAAGTTGAAGGGCCCGTCGTCGCGGATCACCCGCACCTTCCCGGCAAGACTGGCGAAGAAGGCGAGGCTTTCCGGCTCGGCGCTCGCATTGTCGACGATGAGCACCTCTACCTCTCCGGCATAACAGGTGCGCTCCAGTCCGGCGAGGCAGGTCCTCAGGAGATCGATCCGGTCCCTGGTAGGGATGATTACCGAGACGCGGGGCCACGACACAGGATCGCGCGGCAAGGCGCGCAGGAAGGGAATGGCGTCGTCACGCCGGGGAAACTGCCACTCCGGCCACAGGCGCGGTGCCGCCTTGGCCCAGGCTTCAAGCTCCGCCGCGGGATTGAGGCGACGGGTCAGCACCAGCGGGAGATGCGCCGCCTTGTGCCCCCGCGCGATCAGCGCCTGCGCGAGAGAGGCGAGCCCGAAGCGGTCGGCGGGCAGGTCGCCCAGCGCCGAGGCGACATCATGCGCCTCGCGCAGGTTGAGAGCGCAGGAACCGGTCAGGCAATCGCGCGCCTTGTAGAGCCAGTCGCTCCAGTCGGGCTTGACCCAGGGCGTCAATGTTCCGCCGGGCAGCGCCCACTCCTCGTCCCAGTACAGGATGGCGGCGCCATCGTGGATCGTGCTCGCGCGGGCGATCACCGCGGGCACGTCGGGATCGACGCGATCTTCGGCTCCGTGAAACACCACCCATTCGTAACCCTCGCCTTCAAGCTGCGCGAGGCACTGCCGCAGGGTCTCGCCCGAAGCCTGCGCAAGAGCGCGGTAGGCTACCCGCGACACCGCATAGTCGGGCCCGATGAAGCGCTGCTTGTGGGCCTTGGCGATGTATTTGGACCAGTAGCGGTAGTAGTCCGGATAGCGTTCAGCCATCGCACTGAGGTGGTTCCAGGCGCGCACCCGCTTGCCCGACACAAGTACGCCAAGCGCCCTCAGCGTCGCCAGTGGTGCCACCGAGAAGGCGAACAGCAAGGTCATGCGGAACGCCCGCCACGAGGGCCAGGGCAACTGCTTCCTCGCGCTCATGTGCGGATCAGCCGATTGATCCGGCCGACCGTGCGGCGCACCGCCACCACCGTGCTCGCGGCAGCGTCGAGGCTCTGCGCGCCGCGGGAGAGGCGCTCGACCAGCACTTCGGCCGGGCACGGCAGGTTCGTTTCGGG
>JBJTTE010000307.1:0-6448 GCA_046080005.1 Erythrobacter sp. | reverse complement strand
CAAAAGCAAGACCAAGAGCAAAAGAAGTTATTATATGAACAATTAGGAATTGTAGAATATTGGTTATTAGCCACGTCCAAGTCGCTGAAATGGTCATCGAAAAGGCCAAGCGTCTGGTCGAACACAAGCATGACGTCGTGATCCTGCTCGATTCGATTACGCGCCTTGGCCGGGCCTACAACACGGTCGTGCCGTCATCCGGCAAGGTGCTGACAGGCGGTGTGGACGCCAACGCGCTGCAGCGGCCCAAGCGCTTCTTTGGTGCGGCGCGCAACATCGAGGAAGGCGGAAGCCTCTCGATTATTGCCACCGCGTTGATCGATACTGGTAGCCGGATGGACGAAGTCATCTTCGAAGAGTTCAAAGGCACCGGTAACAGCGAAATCGTGCTTGATCGTAAGGTATCAGACAAGCGGATCTTCCCGGCGCTCGATGTGGGCAAGTCGGGCACGCGCAAGGACGAGCTGCTGGTGCAAAAGGACAACCTCTCCAAGATGTGGGTTCTCCGCCGCATCCTGATGCAGATGGGCACCGCAGATGCGATGGAGTTCCTGCTCGATAAGATGAAGGATTCCAAGACCAACGAGGATTTCTTCGCGACGATGAATCAGTAGGGTAGCGTTGCGAATGGGCTGCGGGGTCGGCCCGGAAGGACAGGTCAAAGGGACGGGACGTGCTCAGCCAATATCTTTACATCAGTACCGCGCCAACGCTCGCGCGCGAGGAGGTTGACGCCATCCTTGCCACCAGTGCGCGCAACAATCCGGCGCGGGGTATCACTGGGCTTCTGTTGCTTAACGGACGCAACTTCCTCCAACTGCTTGAGGGGGAGCAAGCTGATGTCGGCGCGCTTATGGAGACCATCACGGCCGATCCGCGCCATTCGGGCGTGTTGATCCTCGATCGCCGCTTCATTTCCGAGCGGGCCTGCCCTGATTGGGCAATGAAGCGGGTAATGATTGCGGAGAGCATTGCTAGCCGCCGCGATATGCTCGAACGCGATCTGCCCGACGGGCTCGACCCTAAGGTGCGCAAGATGATCGTCAACTTTGCGGTGCTGAATTGACCCGCAACTAGGGGCAATTACGTGGATCACGGATAGGCCTTGCGATGCCCTTCCGGCGCTATTCTTCCCCGGCACGAATTGAGGAGCATCGGGATGCGCCGCATCATCTATCAGAGCTTGGCCGCGCCTGGCATGGACCGGGCTGAACTGTTTCGTCTGGTCTATCACGCGCGGGTCGCCAATCAGGCGCGCGGGCTCAGTGGGTTCCTGCTGTTCAGCGATCAGCGGTTCCTGCAGGTGCTCGAAGGCCGGACCTGGAAACTGCTTGCCACCTTCGACAAGATTCGCCGCGATGTGCGGCACTGCAATGTCGAGGTGCTCGACGAAAGATCAATCCCCGAAGCGACGTTCGAGGCCTGGCGGATGCGCTGTTTTCACGAGGATGACGCCGCGCAGGCCATCGCCGCGATCGCGCAGGAAGCACAAGGCGCGCTGCCGAAGATCGTCGAAACCTCGCTGCTGTCGTTCTTCGGTGTCAAGCAGCTGGCGTTGGAGCCTTAGTGGGGGAGCCCTAGCGGGGAAAGGGAGCGATCACTGCGCTGTCAGCCCTTGGCTGCGGCGAGCTGCGCGCCCATCATCTCCCAGACTTTGTTGATGGCCTTCAAGGGCCGCACCATCACTTTGAAATCGCTGATCAATCCAGCTTCGTTGAAGCGGATGATATCAACCCCGTTGATGGTGATCCCGTCGAGCTCGGTGACGAATTCGAGCATCATCTCGTCGCCATCGACAAGCTCGCGGACATAGTGGAACGCATCGTTGCCGAGCACATGGCTGGCAGCGACCAGATAGGCCATGACGATGCGCTTGCCCACTTGCGGGGTATGGACCACCGGAGAGTGAAACACGGCGTCATCTGCGAGCAAACCGGAGAGCACGGCCGGATCGCTTCCGCCCGTCATGTAGTCATGCCAACGTGCAAGTCCCGTATGTCCGATGCTCATTTCCATGTCCTCTATCGATCTTCACCAGCGATCGGCCACCCGAGCAGTTCATCGCCGCTTGGTGATTGCTCCAAGCGCAAGACCCGGCTTGGCTTCTTGGAGCGTTGTTCTTCTACCCGATCATAGGCCACATCGTCCTTGCCTGTATTGAGCTTGAGGGTGCGGGTTACAAGGTTGCCGGTCAGCAGATTCCAGCTGGCTTCGCGGCCATCGTGCGCGAAAGTGCGGCTGTAGAGTGTAGCGTCAAGCCCGATCAGCCGCATCGCGCCAAGGTCCCTGGCCCAGCGGAAGCGGTGGGTCGAGGCTACCGCCGTGGTGCCTCCGGTCAATTCCTCGACCACGAGCACCGGACCCCTTTTGCTGCTTCTGACGGTCAGGACCGCGTCGGCCAGCGGATAGGGGTCGAGCGCGAGGACCTGTACCGGCTGATCGCCGATCTCGACCGCGTTGACGAAGCTTGTCGCTACGCGCAACTCGCGCGCGCCATCCTTTACGGCGACAAAGGCGACATCGGGCACCTTATCACCATTGAGATCGGCGCGCAGTTCGGCCTCGATGCTCTCGCCTTCAGCCAAATGTGGTTGTGGCCCATCCTGCGCGGCGGCGGGGGCCGTGAAGGTCGCGAGCGCGAGGAGCGCGGTGTATTTCACCCCAGATGTTCGGCAAAGAATGCCGACGTCCGCCCGTCGGCGAGGGATGCGGCCTCTTCCTGGCGGCGCTTGCCATGTTCGGTGGCAAAACCGTGATCAAGGCCTTCGTAGTCGTGGAGCGTCACCTTGGGATGCTTATCCAGCCCGGCGTGCATCGCAGCCGGTGTTTCACGTGGAACAAAGCCATCGGCGGTGGGGATGTGGAGCATCACGGGGTGAGCAATGGCCTTGGCTTCACCCAGGAGGCCGTCGATCCCCACGCCGTAGTAGCCGACCGAGGCGTCAATATCGGTGCGGGCCGCGCTCATGAACGCGAGCCGCCCGCCGAGACAATAGCCGACGCAGCCCACTTTGGCGACGCCGAGGGTGCGGCGGATGTGGTGGATGGTCGCTTCAATATCGCCGATGCCGGCGTCCTGGTCGAACTTCCCGAACAGGCCGAGCGCGCGCTGGAATTCGGGTTCGACATCGGGGTCAAGCTCGATACCCGGTTCGATCCGCCAGAACAGATCGGGCGCCAGGGCGAGGTAGCCTTCGGAGGCTAGCTTATCGCACTTTTGGCGGATGCCGGGGTTCACCCCGAAGATTTCCTGGATGACGATGATCGCGCCGCACGGGGTTCCTTGGGGCTGGGCGAGGTATCCGCCGAAGCTGGCATCGCCGTCGAGTGTGGGGATCGTGGCATTCAGGCTCATGGGGACTCTCTCTCGGCGGGATGCGGGATACTCGCAGGTTTATCTCTTGCCTTGCCCGCCTGCCAAGCCCAAATGCGACAGGTGAACAGCGAGAGGAAAAGGACTGTATGAAGATCACCATCGAAGTGGATTGCACGCCGGGGGAGGCCCGCAGTTTCATGGGCCTGCCCGATGTCAGCATGGCCAACAACCTCTACGTCGAAAACATCACCAAGGCGATGCAGGGTGTCTCGAGCCCCGACCAGCTGCAACAATATGCGCAGGCGCTCGCGCCGATGGGGCAGGTCGGCTTGAAGTTGTTCCAGAGCTTCGTGGAAGGCGGGATGAAGGCGGCCTCGGGATCCAAGTCTTCCGAATAGGTCCGCGATGATCGAAATGCCGACCATCTTTGCGCTCTCCAGCGGCGCGCCGCCGGCGGGCGTGGGGGTGGTGCGGATTTCAGGGCCTGCTGCGGCTGCTTCGCTGATGGCGCTGGTTGGCCGCCTTCCGCCCGCCCGCCGTGCGTCGCTTGCGCGGTTGCGTGATGGTGCGGGCGAGCTCCTCGATACGGCGCTGGTGCTGTGGTTTCCCGGGCCAGACACCGCCACGGGTGAGGATCTTGCCGAATTGCATTGCCACGGCGGGCGCGCCGTCATTGCTGCGGTGGAAGCCGCGCTGAGCCAGCTTCCCGGGCTGCGCCGCGCCGAGCCGGGCGAGTTCACCCGCCGCGCCTTTGCCAATGGGCGGATTGATCTTGCCGAAGCCGAGGGGCTTGGCGATCTCCTCTCTGCAGAAACCGAATTGCAGCGCGCCGCCGCTCTCGCCAACGCGGGAGGCGCGCTCTCCCGGCAGGTGGAGGCGTGGCGCGAGCGCGTGCTGGGGCTCTCCGCCGAAGTCGAGGGTGTGCTCGATTTCTCCGATGAGGAAGATTCAGCTGATCTCCCCGAATGTTTCACGTGGAACATTTCTACGCTGGCGGGCGAATTGCGGGAGTGGTTGGCCCGCCCACGATCCGAGCGGCTGGGGGAGGGCTTCCGGGTGGTGCTCGCGGGACCGCCCAATGTCGGCAAGTCCACGCTGTTCAACGCGCTGGTAGAGAGTGAGGCGGCAATCACTTCGCCAGTCGCAGGCACAACGCGCGACGTCATTGAGCGTTCGGTAGTGATTGCCGGTGTGCCCTTTACCTTTGTTGATACCGCAGGTCTGCGCGAAGCTGGTCCCGATCAGATCGAAGCGATCGGTATCGCGCGTGCCGAGGCAGAGCTGGTGCGCGCTGATCTGGTCTTGTGGCTTGGCCCTCATGGTGCGGGGCCGGGGGGTGCGTGGGAGATTGCTGCGCAAGCCGATCGGGATTGTTTCGTGGCGAAGCCCTCGGGCTTCATCCTATCGGCAGCCACGGGAGAAGGGCTGGCCCGGCTCAAGTCCGCGCTTGTTGCGCAGGCGCGTGATGCTTTGCCGAAGCCGGGCGAAGCCGCGCTCAATGCGCGCCAGCACGCGCGTCTGGCCGAGGCCTCCGAAGCACTTGCCGCAGCGACAGCGCAGTCCGATCCTCTTCTGATCGGTGAGGAGCTACGTCTCGCGCGCCTGGCCTTTGATCGCCTGATCGGTCGAGCAACCACCGAGGATATGCTCGACACGCTGTTCGGACGCTTCTGCATCGGCAAATGAGATTGGGCCAAAATGTTTCACGTGAAACATTGGCGAGAGTGAAACCGCTTTGACGACTGGGGCGCTGCGCCCTATCTGCGCGCTCATGCATCAGTTCGACGTTCTTGTTATCGGCGGTGGCCATGCCGGGGTTGAGGCGGCGTGTGCCTCGGCCCGCATGGGCGCGCGCACGGCGCTGGTGAGCTTTGATCTGGGTGCCGTCGGCGCGATGAGCTGCAATCCCGCCATCGGCGGCCTGGGCAAGGGGCATCTGGTGCGCGAGGTCGACGCGCTCGACGGCGTGATCGGGCGAGCGGCTGACGCGGGCGCAATCCATTACCGGATGCTCAATCGCTCCAAGGGTAGTGCCGTCTGGGGCCCGCGCGTGCAGGCTGACCGGGTGCGGTTCAAGGCGGCGGTTCAGGCAGCGGTGCGCGCGCAGCCCAACCTGACGCTGGTGCAGGGCGAGGCGGCTGCGCTGGTCCTCGAAGGCGGTCGCGTCGCCGGGCTAGAGCTGGCTGACGGCACAATGTTTCACCTGAAACATTTGGTGCTGTGCACGGGCACCTTCCTCGGCGGTATCCTGTTCCGGGGCGAGGAACGGTTTGAGGGTGGGCGCATTGGCGAGAATGCCGCCAAGCGGCTCGCAGAGCAGCTGCGCTCTGCGGATTTGCCTATGGCGCGGCTCAAGACCGGGACACCGCCACGGCTGGATGGGGGGACCATCAATTGGGCGGTGCTCGAAGAACAGCCTTCCGATGGCGAGGCATGGACCATGTCGCCGCTCACGCCCACGCGGGCCAATCCGCAGGTGTTCTGCGCGATCACGCGTACCACCCAGGCCGGGCATGATGCGATTCGTGCCAATCTTCATCGCTCGCCGCTGTTTTCGGGTGCGATCGGGGCGGCTGGTCCGCGTTATTGTCCCTCGATCGAGGACAAGATCCACCGCTTCGGTGACCGCGAAGGACATCAGGTGTTCCTCGAGCCGGAAGGCCTCGATAGCCATCTGGTCTATCCCAATGGGATCAGCACTTCACTCCCGGTGGATGTGCAAGAGACGGTGGTGCGCACCATGCCCGGTTGTGAGCGGGTGGTGATTGTGCAGCCGGGCTATGCCGTCGAGTATGACCATGTCGATCCGCGCGCCTTGACACCCGATTTGCAGCTTCGCGCGATCCCCGGCCTTTACTGCGCCGGACAGATCAATGGCACCACAGGGTATGAGGAAGCTGCCGCACAGGGCCTTGTTGCGGGTCTTTCGGCCGCCGCCGCTGCTCTCGGCAAGCAACCTCCGCCGCTTGACCGGGCCAATGCCTATATTGCTGTGATGGTGGACGACCTGACCTTGCAGGGCGTCTCTGAGCCCTATCGCATGCTGACGTCCCGCGCCGAATATCGCCTGCGCTTGCGTGCGAATAATGCCGCGACACGGCTAACCGGGCTTGGGATTGATGCGGGATGTGT
>JBJTTE010000306.1:0-8580 GCA_046080005.1 Erythrobacter sp. | reverse complement strand
CAAGGCTGACACTGCACCAGAGATTCCGCCCACTAGCGGGGGCCGTCTCATCTACGCCCAATGTCCGAAATAGGTGCAAAGCCGGTGAGGCACATTGTATTGCCTCACCGGCAACTCTTGTTTGGAAACGACCCCAAGTTTGGCACTCTCCGCGAATCCGCCAAAAACTAGGGCCCCCAGCGGCAAGCGCTGCACTGTACGGCCCTAAGTCCCAGCTTCCGCTGCGGTGACGGGAGGTCTGAAAACCACCCACTTCCGGCCCTTAGGGCATCCTTCTGACCTACCCTAAACCCGCCATGCGTCGCCCCTGTGCGCTGCTGCACTCTGGCTGCTGACAAGCGTGTCAGTCTGTTCTAGGCAGGCCCGCAAATCGCAATCGGGACGAGGGACCCTCAATGGCACAGCGCAGCATCTTCATCACTGGCGGCGGATCAGGGATTGGCCGCGCGACCGCGCTCCATTTTGCCGCCCGCGGTTGGTTCGTCGGGGTGTCGGACATCAACGAGGCCGGCATGGCCGAAACGCTCTCGCTGATTGCCGGCGAGGCCAAGTGGTCCGGTCGTCTCGACGTGCGCGACCGCGCGGCGTGGGACGGAGCGCTGAGCGCCTTTGCGACGGCTGCCGGAGGCCGGATCGACGTGATGCTCAACAATGCCGGGATCGGCACCGGCGGCCCGCTCGCCGAGCTCGGCAAGGACGAGATCGACGCCTGTCTCGATATCAACCTGCGCGGTGTGCTTTACGGCGCACAGGCGGTCTACCCCTACCTCAAGGCGAGCGCGCCGGGATCCGCGCTGATCAACATTGCGAGCGCCGCCGGGATCACCGGCGGGAGCGGCATGAGCGTCTATAGCGCCACAAAATTCGCGGTGCGCGGGATTGCCGAAAGCCTTGATGCCGAGTGGGCGGCTGACCGGATCACCGTCGCCTCGATCTGCCCGAGCTTCATCGAAACCCCGCTGCTCGATGGCACCGGCAACCGCAACACCAACGAAGACATCCGCACCCGGGTGAAGGCAGCAGGGCTGGAGATTACCCCGGTCGAGGAAGTCGCGCGCACTGTGTGGGACGCGGTCCACGGGCAGGAGTTGCACTATCTGGTCGGCAAGACCGCACGCCAGCTCAACTTCGCCAAGCGCTGGATGCCGGGCAAGGTGCGCAAGCAGCAGCGTTCGGCAGGGCGCGGCATTATGGGGAAGTAGCTCGAGCGGTTTGCGATCTAGCTGCGCCAAATCGGCCGCTCTAGGTTGTTGTCTTACTGCATTTTCCGAACCGTCAGGTGATTCCACCTGACTGGAAAACGCTCTAGCGCAGACGCGCCGCAATCGCCCGGCCCTCGGGCGACAGGAACCGGCGGGCTGCCTTCCACGGGAGCGTCACCTCCTCGGTGCAGGCAAACAGCACGTGCGGGAACTGCGGGACGAACACCGGACCCTTGCGAGTGAGGCCGATCTGCCAGCCGAAGCCGAGACCGTCGCGCGCAGCCTCCAAACATTCGGGATCGCGCGCGCCCTTGGGCCAACGCGCGATCACCGCGTCGGTCAAGGCATCGGACGGGCGCTTGATCGGACGAATGCCCCCGGGCTCCGGCTCCCAGTCGTAGAATATCAGCGCTCTGGGCGTGAACCACGCCGCCGGATCGACCCGCGCGCCGCTCTGCCGATCATAGACAACAAGGTTGTTGAAATTATAGGGATGTGCGCCGCCGCAATAGCTGCTCCCGCTATAGCGCAGCGCAAGCCAGCGCCGCGTGATCAGGATCGGGACCTGCGCCTCGTCGATATAGCCCGGCACGCCCGCATTGGGGAGGAATGACATGGCGCATTGCCCCATCAGGTGCGCAGCGGTGCAATCGGGCAGCGCAGCGGCGAGCATGGCGTTGATCGCGGCATCGCCGGGCCACACCGGATCAAGCGCAAAGGACACGACATGGTAATCGTCCAGGCCCGCACGCTTGGGGCCAGCATAGGCGATTTCAGTGTAGCTTTCGCCATCCAGGCTTGCGCTCTTGCGGGTGTAGGTACCGCCTGCCAGCAGCGGTTCGATGAAGGCCTCGGCCTTGCATGCCGAGGCATAGTCAGGCACGTCGACCGGCGTGGCGGTCAGGCGGATAGGGAGCACCTCTGCACCCTTGCGCCATTCGCCGGTCATCGCCGTCTCGCCCTGCGGCTGCATGGTCCA
Source organism: Erythrobacter sp. (assembly GCA_046080005.1). GTDB lineage: Bacteria > Pseudomonadota > Alphaproteobacteria > Sphingomonadales > Sphingomonadaceae > Erythrobacter. Next base: position 6,399 of record JBJTTE010000306.1, on the reverse strand, counting down.
GATGGCGCCGGTCGGATCGTCGGCCCCGGTCGCTTCGGTGAGGATGGTCGGCGCGGCCGTATCGCGCATCTCCAGCCGCACGGGTTCAAGCAAGGCGTCACGGTAATAGGCGCTGTAGCCGGTTTCGGGCAGGACAAAGCAGGCGGTGATCGGCGTGTCGCCGAGCGTGCCCTTCCAAATGCGGCCTTGCTCAGGCGACGGGTCTTGCGCGTTGGCGGAAGCGGCGACCAGCGCCAGCGCGGCAAGGAACGCGGCGGCCCGCATCACACCAGCGCGTCGATCGCGCTCGCAAGCTTGGCGTCGCGCGCCGACAGCCCGCCGCTTTCTCCCGCATCATGGGTGGTCAAAGTCACCTCCACCCGGTTGTAAACATTGAACCACTCCGGGTGGTGATCCTGCGCCTCGGCAAGCAGCGCAACCCGCGACATGAAGCCCCAGGCCGCCGAGAAATCGGTGAACCGGAAGGTGCGCGTGATCGCCTTGCCCTCGCGCGCCAGCGCCCAGTCGGGATGCTGGCCGAGCAGGATGGTGATTTCTGCGGGGGTCAATTCGGGCACGGACATCGGGCACATCCTTGTTGGGGGTCGCTTGTTTGCGCGGCCCCTTTTCCCTAACGCAGGAGCGCAATGCAAGCGCCCTCGCCCTCCCTCAGCGCCGAAAACCTCGCCTGCCGCCGCGGCGACCGGCTGCTGTTCCGGCGGCTGGCCTTCAGCCTTGGAGCGGGCGCGGCGTGCCATGTGACGGGCGCGAACGGCGCGGGCAAGACAACGCTGATCCGCGCGGTCGCCGGGCTCACCACGCCCTATGCCGGGAGCGTCGCGCGCGAGGGCGCGCTGGCCTTGCTCGACGAGCGCACGGGGCTTGATCCTGACCTGCCGCTCGGCCGGGCGCTGGCCTTCTGGCTCGCGGTTGATGGCACCGCCGACACGCAAGCCATCATGGCCCGCCTCAGGCTCGATGCGCTCGCCGACGTGCCGGTGCGTTACCTCTCCACGGGCCAGAAAAAGCGCGCCGCGCTCGCCCGCGTGGTCGGGCAGGGCGCGCCGATCTGGCTGCTGGATGAGCCGCTTTCAGGCCTCGACACCGCCTCGCAAGATGCGGTCAGCGCGCTTGTGCGCACGCATTGCGAGAGCGGCGGGATCGCGCTGATCGCCTCGCACCAGCCGCTCGATGTGCCGGGTATGACGAGCTTCGCGATCGAAGACTACGCCCCCACGCAGGCGGAGGCGGAAGCGTGATCGCTGCCCTGCTCCGCCGCGATCTCGCCCAGTTCTTCCCCTTCACCGGGAGCGGTGCGGCACTGCCCGTGGTGTTCTTCGTCGCGGTCGCGATGCTGTTCCCCTTCGCGGTCGGGCCAGATGTCAATGTGCTCGCCAAGACCGGCGGCGGGGTGGTGTGGATCGCGGCGCTGCTGGCGGCGATCCTGCCACTCGAAAAGCTGGTCGCGCGCGATATCGAGCTTGGCTTCTTCGATCAGTTGCGCCTCAGGGGCATGACCGAGGAATCGATGATGGCGGTGCGTCTCATCGCCCATTGGCTCAGCTTCGGCCCGCCGCTGCTGCTGGCGACCTTCCCCGCCGCCGCCCTGCTCAAGATCGAGGGCGAGACCTTCTCCATCTTGCTGCTCGGCCTCGTCGCGGGCACACCGGGGCTCGCCGCCATCGGCCTGATGATCGCCGCGCTGACCGCCTCGCTGCGAGCAGGCGCGGCGCTTTCGGGCCTGCTGCTGGTCCCTCTCGCGCTTCCGATCCTGATTTTCGGCGCAGGTGCGCTCGCACGGCAGGATCACATCAGCCTCGGCTTCGTTGGAGCCATAAGCCTCGCGCTGGTGGCACTCGCACCGTTTGCCGCCGGAGCCGCGATTAGGGCTGCAAGAGAATATTCGTGAGAGCGCCAGAAAGCCACGTTCGCGCCAATACATTGATGGGCAATATCGCGCTGGGGCTGCTCGGCTTCACACTTTTTGCCTTTGCGCTGAAAGCGGCGCTGCATCCAGCGGTGCAGGCGCGCTACACGCCGATTGTGGTGTTCCACGCTGGGAGCATGATCGCCTGGCTGATCCTGCTGGCGAGCCAGAGCTTTCTCGCCGCCAAGTTCAAACTCGCCGCGCACCGGGCGACCGGGCGCGCCTCGATTGCACTGGTCGGCGCGATGCTGGTGAGCGGCGGGGTGATTTCGTGGCGGATCGGGCAAGAGCTTGGCCGCCCCGAGGTGACGGTGGTGAACCTCGCCGCCTTTGCGACCTTCATTCCGCTCTTTTTTACCGCGCTGTACTTCGCCCGCCGCCGTGACATTGCCGCGCACCGACAAGCGATGCTGATCGCGACCCTCGCGCTGGCGACCCCGGCCTATGCCCGCGTGGTGCAGGTGCTGGGCCTGCCCGATCCGGTCGCAATTGCGGAGCAGGTGCCGATCACGGTCGCAGTTTCGGCGGGGTATGACTGGGTGCTGCACGGGCGGGTGACGCGGCCGGTGCTAGCGATGCTGGGGTTCTCGGTGGGGCTGGTGGTGGTGGTGAGTGCGGTGCTGGCGGCGGTGTTTTTGTAGGGAGGATGCCATGCGCCTTGCTTCGGTGTTGCCAATAGCCGCCCTTGCCGCCTGCGCCCCGCCGCAGAGCGATGCATCGGGCGATGCGGTGGATCAAACGGCGCTCGAAGCGGAAATCGAGGCAGCGGTCAGCCGCATGCTGACCGAGGTCACACCCAGCCAGTATGCGCGCACCTACACGCTTCAGGCAGATGGCCATGTGCGCGCGCTTTACACCAGGGAATGCGGCAAGGACTGGGCGACCTGTGCCGAGGCCAGGGTCACCTGGGTCGAGCCCGAGATACTGCCTCCCGGCCCCATGGATGGCGGCTGCGGGGTGGTGCATGTCGAATATGATCCGGCAAACCACGCCCTTGTCACCGCGGTCTGCAACGGCGAGGCATAGGGGCGACAGCGGGGCCCCGGGTCAAGGCCGGGGAGACGATAGTGCGACGGTGGGATTTAGAACTCCGGCCCGCAAGGCCGCAAGGGCGACCGCCCGCCCGCATCGGGGGCAGCTTGCTGCCCGTCTAGCGAGGATCGCGCGCCCGGAGGGGCGTGCGAAAAACCTAAACGTAAGGCGGGCAGTCGCGCCCGGTCGGGCTCTTGGTGAAGATCTCGTTGCCCGCCTCGGTGATCGCGATCGAGTGCTCAAACTGCGCGCTCAGCGATTTGTCGCGCGTCACCGCGGTCCAGCCGTCGCCGAGCACCTTGGCCCAGGGCTTGCCGAGGTTGATCATCGGTTCGATGGTGAAGAACATCCCCGGACGCAGCTCCGGCCCGGTCCCGGCCTTGGCGGCGTGGACGACTTCGGGGGCATCGTGGAACAGGCGGCCGAGGCCATGGCCGCAGAATTCGCGCACCACGCCGTAGCGGAACTGGTTGGCATGCGCTTCAATCGCCGCGCCAATATCGCCGAGCCGCGCGCCGGGCTGTGCTGCCGCGATACCGAGCATCAGGCATTCATAGGTCACTTCGACCAGCTTCTGGGCCTTCAAGGACGGCTCGCCCGCATAGAACATGCGGCTGGTATCGCCGTGCCAGCCATCGACCAGCGGGGTTACGTCGATGTTGAGAATATCGCCATCCTTGAGCACCTTGTCACCCGGAATGCCATGGCAGATCGCATGGTTGATCGAGATACATGAGGAGTGGGCGTAACCGCGATAGCCCATCGTTGCAGGCACCGCGCCGGCATCAAGGATCATGCCCCGGACCGCATCATCGATAGCCCCGGTGGTTACGCCGGGTCGCACCAGATCGGCGCAGACATCGAGGATCTCGCCGGCCAGCTTGCCGGCCTTGCGCATCCCCTCAAACCCCTCCTGCGTGTGGAGTTTGATGGAGCCATCGCGATAGACGGTCTGCGCGCCGTCAACGAGTTGATAATCGTGCATCGCATTCACATAGCGACTTATCGCAAGGATTGCTACGTTCCGAGCGCGAAGGCCGGTTTGTAGGCGGATTTGACCACGCCGAGCAGCTTGGGGGTGACCGGAAGCGTGATTTCATAGTCACCTTCGGCATAGGAGCCCGCGACATAGGGCGCAGCATAGAGCCCGATGCGGTTGAAGCTCTTGCCGTCGGACGATCCGAGCAGCACCGTCAGCTCGGCAATCGCCGGGCATTCGAATAGGCTATCATCGGCATATTCCGGCCCCAGCCGCTCGCTGCGTTGGGCGCGCAGGGCCTTGCACCACGGATCACAGAGCGCGCTCTGCAAGGCCGCTTCCGAGGTGAACATCGCTTTGGGATCGAGCGCGGCTTTGGCCTCGCGGTCCCACACCAGCGCGTCCATCGCGCCATTGCCATGCGCCCCGCCGGTATAGGCGTAGAAGCCGCCCGAGAGCGAGAGGAAGCGCGGGACATCGGCGACCACCTCCCAGGTCTTCTCGAAGGTGCGATTGGTGCAGGCCACGCAGTCTTCACCCGCGAATTCACGCAGGGATTCCTGCCAATCGGCCTTTTGTTCGGCGAGCAGCTTGTCGCGGTCGGCAGTCAGCTGGGTGACCAGCCCCGGGATGGCGGCGACCTTGGCGGGCCAGATATAGGTGAACTCGCGCTCGGCTGCGTCTTTCTTGGCGTTGTCGGTAAAGGTGGTTGGGCTGATGGCCGGAGGGGGCACTGGCGGCGCGGGCGGTGCATCGGGTTTGGCCTCGCTCTGGGCCGCATCGGTCTTGGCCTTCTGCTCGGCCGGTGCGGAGCAGGCCGCGAGCACAGCCAAAAGCAGAGGCCCTCCAGCGCGAAATAGAGCACCGGTTGCGAGCTTTAGACCCCCCTTCGACCCCATCCAGACCCCCTTGAGACCCCCGCTCAAGCCGTGTTTCGCGTGAAACATTGCGCCGGTCCTCCCCTCTGCCTTGGCCGATCCGAATCCGCTGGTGACATTCGGGCGGTGCCGATTATGAAACGAGAATGACTGAACCCCAAGCACTGATCCGGCCCGATCGCGGGCAAGATGCGATTGCCATTCACCTGATCAACAAAGACGGCTTTGAAGCCTTCATCAAGGGGCTGACCCCCGGCCAGCGCGCGGCGCTGACCGCGCAGAAATTCGAGGGCGGCGGATACCAGTTCGCGATCATCCCCGAGGGGGATTCTTTCAGCGTTGTCAGCGGGGTAGCCAATCCCGAAAGCCTCTCTTCATGGTGCCTGGCCAAGCTTGCCGAGGAATTGCCCGAGGGGCTTTACCGGGTGGCGAATGTCGATCCCGGCCCGGCGATGTTCGGCTGGGTGACGGGACAATATCGCTTCACCCGCTACAAGAGCGAGGACAAGGGGCAGGGCCCGCGCGTGTTGCTGACCACGCAGGCTGGTCAAATCGATGGCTATCTCGCTGAGGGACAAGCAGAATGTGCATTGCGCGATCTCGTCAATGCGCCGCCCGAAGAGCTGGGGCCAGCCGCGCTGGAAGCCGAATGCGAGCGGCTCGCCAAGGCGCATAAGGCCGAGCTCACCGTGGTGCGCGGCGATGCACTCGAGCAGGATTACCCGATGATCCACGCGGTCGGGCGCGCGGCGGCGCGGCATCACGCGCCGCGCTTGATGCATTTGGTCTGGGGGGATCCTACGCATCCGGTGCTCGCAGTGGTCGGCAAGGGGGTGTGCTTCGACAGCGGCGGGCTCAATATCAAGCCATCAAGCGGCATGCGGCTGATGAAGAAGGATATGGGCGGCGCGGCGCATGCGCTGGCGCTCGCCGGGATGATCATGAGCGCGCGCCTCAAGGTGCGGCTGCATCTGCTTGTCCCGGCAGTGGAAAATGCCATTTCCGGGGGCGCTTTCCGGCCCGGCGATGTGCTCAAGACCCGCAAGGGGCTGACGGTCGAGATCGACAATACCGATGCTGAGGGGCGCTTGATCCTCGGCGATGCGCTGGCCCGCGCGTCGGAGGAAAGCCCTGATCTGATTGTCGATTTTGCGACCCTGACGGGGGCGGCGCGGGTCGCGCTCGGGCCTGATCTGCCGGCCCTGTTCGCGCGGCGTGACGAGACCGCCGAGGCCTTTCTTGCCGCTGGCAAAGCCAATGATGATGCCGCCTGGCGCCTGCCCTTGCACGAGGGCTACCGCGAATATCTCGCCTCGGATGTTGCCGATATGGCGAACTCGGCTGCCAATCCCTTCGCCGGAGCCTGTGTTGCCGGACTGTTCTTGGACCGTTTCGTGGGAGAGGGGATCGATTGGGGGCATTTCGACACCTTCGCCTGGAGTCCCACCTCTCGGCCTGGCCGCGCACGCGGCGGACGCGGCCTTGGCTTGCGCGCTGCGTGGCACGCAATCCGCGCCCGTTACGGGGCCTGAGCTTGCCCCGCGCCCCGCTTGCCGCTAATGCGCCGGGCACGGCGCATTCTGGGGAGCGAAGGCGGCGACATC
>JBJTTE010000305.1:0-20932 GCA_046080005.1 Erythrobacter sp. | reverse complement strand
GGCCCTTGCGGTCGGCGCCGCGCTTCCCGCAAGGGCCGAGCAACAGGCCGCCAATTTCGGCGTCGAACCATGGACCGAAGTCGTGGTCAGCGTCGCCGACCTCGATGCGAGTGCGGCGTGGCTGGTGGAGGACGGCGGCTGGCGCGAAGTCGCACGCGGCAAGATCGGCCGCGCAGAACTCGCCTACTGGCACCTGCCGGAGACCGTTTCGGGCGCTTACCTCAGGATTTGTGCGCTCCGAGCCGAGACCGGCTGCATCCGCTACGTCCGCTTCGATGGGGCCAAGGCCCAGCGCCCGATCCGCCTTGCCGCGCGGCCATGGGACACTGGCGGCATCTTTTCGATCATGCTGCGCAGCGAGGACGTGTCGGCGATGTTCGATGCAGCCATCGCGCGCGGGTGGTGGGCGGAAAGCCCGCCCTATGCGTTCAGCTTCGGCGGATCGGACCTTGTCAATGTCGTGATCCGCGGACCCCACGGGGTCAACTACGCGCTTTACCAGCGCGCCTCCCCGCCCTTTGACGCCTTTCCGGTGGGCAGGCTGAGCCAGGCCTTCAACACTATGCGCATGGTGCGCGATCAGCCCGAAGCTCTCGCCTTTTTCCGCGACCGGCTCGGCTTCGGGGTGCTGTTCGACGCCCCCTTCACCGATCCCGAGCCGCGGCCCAACAATTTCTCTGTGCCGGCCAACCTTGCCACGACGTTGGTGCGCCGCGCCGCTGTCTCCCAGCCGGTGCTGCCCGGCGAGGGCGGAAGGGTCGAGGTGATGCAGTTCGAAGGCTTCGCCGGGCGCGACCTTTCCGCCCATGCTTCCCCGCCCAATTGGGGCATAATCTCGGTGCGCTACCCCGCGGCGCGGCTCGGCGCCTATCGCGCGCTTCTGGAGGCCAGCGGCGTATCGGCTGCGCATGAAGCCAACGACGTTCCGGTCGGCGGGCTCGGCACGCTCGATCTTGTCGCCGTGCGCGATCCCGACGGCAACCTGACCGAGTTCTACCATGCCCACTAGGCCGCACGGCATCGCGCTGCTGGACAGCATCGCGCCGCTGCGTCACCTTCCACTCGCCGCACACCCGGCCCTCCTTCGCGCACAGGAGAGAGCGTGACACTCGCAACAGCCCCCGACATCGCCGCGCCGCCCGACGACAAGGGCGAATTCGCAAAAGGCTGGAAGGTCCTGCTCGCGGGCGTATTTGGGGTAATGTGCGGCGCTTCGCCGATCCCCTACAACGTGATCGGCTTCACCGTCGGCCCGTTGCGCGCGGAATTCGGCTGGAGCCAGACCGAGGCGGTGCTGCCAATCACCCTATTCGGGGTGATCGCGAGCGTGCTCGCGCCGGTGTTCGGCTGGATGGCGGATCGCTTCGGCGTACGCCCGGTGGCGCTTTGGTCGCTGTTCGCCTTCGCACTGTCCTTCGCCGCTGTCGCGCTGACCCCGACGGGAGACCCGCGCACGACACTCTACATCTACTATGCCTTCTGGGCGGTGATCGGCCTTGTCGGCATCGGCTCGACCCCGGTGACATGGAGCCGCGCAGTCAACCTGTGGTTCTACAAGAACCGTGGTCTTGCTCTCGGCATCCTGCTGCTCGGCACCAGCCTTGCGGCGATGATCATCCCGCGCATCGCCGTCGAAGTGATTGCGGCGCAGGGCTGGCGGGCGATGTTCGCTGCGGTGGCGCTGTTCCCGCTCGCCGCGCTGGCGGTCGCCTTCTTCCTGTTCCGCGAACCGACCCCCGCGGAACGCCCGCGCGCTATCGAGAGCGAGAGCGGGCGTCTGACCGGCGTTACGCTCGGCACGGCGCTGCGCGATTACCGCTTCTGGATCATCTGGCTGTCGATCGCCTCGATCGCGGTGGCGTTCGGCGGGGCCTTCATCAACATGCCGACGATGCTGGGGCTACGCGGGGTCGGCGCGACAAGCGCGGCGGGCGTGATGGGCATTCTCGGCATCGGCATCTTCGCCGGACGGCTGATCACCGGCGCGCTGCTCGACCGGCTCTGGCAGGGTTTCGTCGCCTTCCCGCTGCTGTGCCTGCCGGCCATCTCGGCGTGGATTCTGCTCGGGGACAGTATCACCTTCCCGATCGCCGCGATCGCGGGGTTCCTGCTCGGCTTTGCCGCGGGGGCCGAGAGCGACCTTATCGCTTACCTCACGGGCCGCTATTTCGGGATGGCCAATTACGGGCAGATCTACGGGATGCTCTACATGCCCTTCGGCCTCGGTTCGGCGGCCTCGCCGGTGATCTATGCGCAGGTTTTCGACCGCACCGGCAGCTATGATCCGATCCTCACCGTCGCCATCGGCTTGTTCGTCGCGGGGGGCGCCTTGCTGCTGCTTCTCGGCCGCTATCCGGAGAGCTTCCCCGAAGCGGACAGCGACCCCGCACCTGCTGCGATGGAGCCTGCATGATGGCCAGCCTCGCTCACCACAATCCGCTTGCCCCGCTGCGTAATGTGGTGGCGGACGGCTCGCTGCTGACCGATCCGGCCAGCCTCTTGCTCCACAGCCACGACGTGTTGTCGCGCGGGGGCGAGCCACTCGCCGTGTTCCGCCCCTCCAGCGTCGCGGAACTCGCCGCCTGTATCGGCGAGGCCACGGCTGCGGGCATCGCCATCGTCCCGCGCGGCGGGGGGATGAGCTATACCGGCGGCTATCTTTATAACGGCGGCCCCTTCCTGCTGGTCGACACCGCCGCGCTCGACGCGATCATCGAAGTCAACGAGAGCGACATGGTCGCCACCGTCGAAGCCGGCATCAGCTGGGACGCGCTCCACCGCGCGCTCGCCCCGCTCGGGCTGCGCGCCCTTGCGTGGGGAACCTTGTCGGGCATCCGCGCAACGGTGGGCGGAGGGATGAGCCAGAACGGCATCTTCTGGGGCGCACGCGGTGGCAGCGTGGTCGACGGCGCGGTCAACTTCGACGTGGTGCTCGCCGACGGCACGATCATATCCACCGGCTCCGAGTTCTTCCGCCCCTATGGCCCCGACTTGACCAGCCTGTTCGCCGCCGATTGTGGGGCCTTCGGGATCAAGGCGCGGGTGCGCCTGAAACTGGTGCGCGAGGCCGATGCCTTCGCCTATGGCTCGTTCAGCTTTGCGACCCATGACGCGCTGCTGGGCGCGATGAGCGCGATTGCGCGGGCCGAGCTGGCTTCCGAAAGCTTCGCCTTCGATCCCTTCCTGCAAGCCCAGCGGATGAAGCGCGATTCGCTGGTCAAGGACGCGCGGCAGCTCGGCAATATGCTCAAGGCCGAAGCCAAGGTCGGCGGCATCTTCAAAGCGATGAAGGAAGGCGCCAAAGTCGCGCTCGCCGGGCGGAGCTTCCTCGACGGGGTGCCCTTCAGCCTGTACTGCATCGCCGAAGGTCGCCATCAGAGCGGGGTCGATGCCGACATGCGCGCGATTGAGGGAATCGTGCGCCAACATGGCGGCAGCGTGGTCGAGAACTCGATCCCGAAAATTCTTCGCGCCAATCCCTTTCCGCCGCCCAATTCGATGCTCGGACCGGGCGGGGAGCGTTGGGTGCCGGTGCACGGCTTCCTTCCCCACTCGCGCCTTGTCGGGGCGTGGGAGCGGCTGAAGGCCCTTTGGGATGCGCATGCCACCGAGATGGCCCGCCTGAAGGTCGAAACCGGTGCGCTGATCGCTGCGACCGGGCGCAGCGCCTGCCTGATCGAGCCGGTGTTTTACTGGCCGGGCGAGCAGAACCCGCTCCACGCCCACGCCATCGAACCCGATCACCTTGCGCGCCTGCCGCGCCTTGCCGACAACCCCGTGGCTACCGCTCTGGTGGAGACGCTGAAGGCCGAGGTCATCGCGATCTTCCAGAGCCTCGGCGCGATCCATTTGCAGATCGCCCGCACCTATCCGCTGCGCGCACGCCATGATGCCGCAGGCTGGGCGATCCTGAAAGCGCTGAAACGGCAGGTCGATCCCAAAGGCCTGATGAACCCCGGGGCCCTCGGGCTCGATGCCGCAGATTGACCGCCGCCGCACGCTTGCCGCAGGATTGGGCGCCGCCGCGCTCACCCGCGCCCCGTTCGCCTTCGCCAAGGGAGACAATGTGACCGAAACTGCCGCTTTTTCCGCGATGGCGATGCAGCTGACCGCCCGCTCGCTCGAACGCCTGCCCGATACCGCTGCCGCGCGCGCGGCAATCCTCGCACATATCGCAGAGATAGAGGCGCAGATCCGCACTAGCGCGATCTTCGTTGCCCAGTATTCGGGGCGACCGGTGAAGCTGGTGGTACTGCCCGAATACCTGTTCACCTCCTATCCCGGGCGCATTTCGATCCCCGATTTCGCCGCGCGGGTGGGCTTCGCCGCCGACGGCCCGGAATACGAGGCGCTTGGCGGGGTGGCGCAAAGGCTCGGCATGTTCCTGGCCGGCAATGCCTACGAGACCGACGCGGCCTTCCCCGATTTCTACTTCCAGACCAGCTTCATTGTCGCGCCTTCGGGCGATGTGGTGCTGCGCTATCGCCGCCTGTTGTCGATGTTTGCCCCTTCCCCCCACGATGTGTGGGAGGCCTATCTCGACAAATACGGGATCGAAGGCGTCTTTCCGGTCGCGCGCACGGCAATCGGCAATCTCGCCTGCATCGCCAGCGAGGAAATCCTCTACCCCGAAATCGCCCGCGCTCTCGCCCTGCGCGGGGCGGAGGTGTTCTGCCACTCCTCCAGCGAGATCGGCTCGCCGCTCGCCACCCACAAAGACATCGCCAAGCAGGCGCGCGCCTTCGAGAACCTCGCTTATGTCGTATCGGCCAACACTGCGGGGATTTCCGGCACGGCGATGCCGCTCGCGTCCGCCGACGGGAACAGCCAGGTGGTCGACTGGAAAGGCCGCGTGGTGGCGCAATCGGGCGACGGGGAGACCTTCACCGCCTTCGCCGCGATCGACCTTGCCGGTTTGCGCGAGGCGCGTCGCACCCCGGCGATGACCAATTACCTCGCCCGCCAGCGCCCGGCCCTGTTTGCACAAGCCTATGCCGCCGCTGCCGAGCCCTTCCGCGGGCCCGACGACATGATGGACGGCGGCAATCCCGCGATCCCCGACCGCGAGCATTTCCAGCGTGCGCAGGCCGAAGTGATCGAGCGGCTTGCCAAGGCAGGAGTCATCTGATGCAGCACCGCACCGTCAGCGGCACAATCCGCTACCTTTCGATGAAGCCGGGGCGCGAAGGCGCGGAACGCGGGCGCGAAAGCTTTCGCTTCACCCACCACACCGATGGCTCAGTGATCATGAGCGCGCATTGCGAGATCGAGGAGCCCGATCCTGCGGTGATGCGCGATATCATCTGCCACATCGGGCCGGACCTGATGCCGCGCAACCTGCTGGTGCACCTGACCGTGGGCGATGCGTTCCTCGGTTCGGGCTGGATGCATTACGATCCGGCCAAGGGCATGATCGGTTGCGAAAGCGACAGCCCGGCGCTGGGCCGCCATTCGGAAGTGCGCGAGGCGGGCGAGTTCGACGCTTTCGGCACGCACCCAGTGGTAGGCGACGGCTTCACCACGCGGCTGATGGACCATACGAAAGGCCCGCACCGGCGCAAACTACGCTTCTTCCTGCCCTCGCCCGACCATCGCGGCGCGACCGCGCCCCAGATCGCCGAGGTCGGAATGACGATGGAATATGTTGGCAAGGAGGAAAAGACCGTTGCTGCCGGCACCTTCCAGTGCCGCCGCTACCGCTATGTCGATGACAGCGAAGCGGGCATGGGCGGCGAACACCATCCTGATTTCGACATGTGGGTGACGGCGGACGAAGACAGCATTCTCGTCTATGGTTCCATCGACGGCTACATGATGAACCGTTACGAGCTGGTCGAACTGGTGCGTTAGGGCGCTTTTCTACCAGTACTGGCGGTAACAGGATCGCGCCGATGACCTGCCGGATCCCCGTGCCGCCAGCCCTTTCGAGGGGTGAGGGGCCGGAAGATTTTCTGGTTCTGGACAGTGTCTCATGTATCTCCAACAGGGCCTGCGCGGCCGGAGATCAGACGCGAATCACCACCTTCCCGAAGTGGCTTCCGGCATCGAGGCAGGCGAAGGCCGCCGGGGCATCGGCAAAAGCGAAGCTGTTCTCGACAGGGATCGCGATGCCCTTGTCGGCGACCACTGCCAGCGCCGCCTCCAGCATCGCGCGGCTGCCGCTGGCAATGCCCTTGATCGCGGCGTTCTTGCCGATCAGCGCGCCCTGGCTGGCGCTGGCGGCATCCTGCGGCGACCCGGCCAGCGCGCCGAGCGTGCCGATCCGGGCATTGGGCGCCGAGGCCGCGAGCGTCTCTCCGAGTGCCGCAAAGCCCAGCGTATCGACCACCACATCCGCCCCGCGCCCACCGGTCGCCTCGATCAGCGCCGCTGCCCAATCGGGGCGGGTCCGGTAGTTGATGGCAATGTCGGCACCCAGCGCCCGCGCGCGTTCGAGCTTTTCGTCGCTCGACGAAGTAATGGCAAACTGCGCCCCCATTGCCTTCGCCAAAAGCAGCGCGAAGACCGAGACGCCCCCGGTGCCCTGCGCGAGCACGAGGCTGCCCGCGGTTGCGCCGCCGAAAGCGACCATCGCATGCCACACCGTCGCGCCGACCACGGCGAGGCTGGCGGCGGTGGTGTCGGGCACACTGTCAGGCACTCTCAGCGTTGCGGCGGCGGGGAGCACGATGCGCTCTGCCAGCCAGCCATCGGCGGTCACCCCCATGTCCTGCGCGAACACCGCCGGGGAGTAGGCCGCATCGTCCAACCACGTCAGAAAATGCGGGGCGATCACGCGGTCGCCGGGGACAAGGCCGGACACGCCCTCGCCCACCCCGATCACCTCGCCCACTCCGTCTGACAGCGGGATACGATCCTCCGGCAAGCCGCTGCCATATTGCCCGCGCAGCACCATCAGGTCGCGGTAGTTGAGCCCGGCGGCGATGACCCGCACCAGCACCTCGCCCGGCCCCGCGACCGGCTCGGCACGCTCGGTCAGGCGCAAGCCGCCGATGCCGCGCTCACCCGCGTTGCGCGGTCCGATTTCCCATGCCTTCATGGCGCCGCGATCCTCCTCTCATCGCACAGCGTGCGCTTCCACGGCGCGCCATCCTTAAACCATTGCCATGTCCGCGCGCGGCTCTGCCCGCCCGGCGCGATGCTTATCATCTCGACATAATGCGCGCCGGGAACATCCAGCCGATCTAGCCGCAGCATGAGCGTGTCCTCATGGGTCTGCCAGCCATACCCGGAGAAGCGGTCGGTCGCCCAAATCAGCCGTTCGCCCTCGAGCCGCCCGCCGAACTCGTAGACAGCACTGCGTCGGTCCTCCCACGTCAGCCAGTTGTGCTGGACGTAGTGCCACGGGCCGCTGTCGGGGAATTCGCAGTGGGTCCTCACCCGGTGCACATCGAGCAGCGCGCCATCCGCGTCGAGGTGGCGATACCAGCCGTCCCACCAACCCTCGTGCAGCAGCATTGCGGGCATGGCGGCGGTGAGCGCTGTGCGGTTGCTCATGCCTGGCCCCGCTCGGCATAGGCCTCGATGGTCAGCGCCGTGCCGGTCTGGCGGATCAGCGCCTGTTCGCGCAGGAAGCGCAGCATACCGGAATCGCCCATCCGGCTCGGCCCCAGCCCGCTGCCCTTGCGCGACAGGTTGGTGGCATCGCCGACCATAGAGGTGAGCGCGCCGTCCTGCAGCGAGACCGCCCCCGCATCGAGCAGCGGGGCGATGGCCCCGGCCTCTTCGAGAGACCCGGCAAGAACCGCAGCGGACAGGCCGTATGCGCTGTCATTGGCAAGCGCGACCGCCTCCTCCGGCGTATCGAACAGCGTGACCGGCAGCACCGGGCCGAAGGTCTCCTCGCGCATCACCGCCATATCGTGCGTCACATCGACGAGCACCGTGGGTCGCAGATACGCCCCGCCGCCGAGCCGCTCGACCGTGCCCCCGGCCAGCACCCGCGCGCCCGCCGCCACTGCAGCGTCGATCTGGGCCTGCACCTTGTCGGCCTGCGCCGGGAAGATGAAGGGGCCGATATGACCGTGCGCAGGATCGGGATGGGTCAGCTCCACCGCCTCGGCGCCCGATACCAGCGCGGCAAGGAACGGCTCGGCGATCGCACGGGCGACATAGATGCGCTCGATCGACTGGCAGGCCTGCCCGGTCGCGACGATCGAGGATCGCAGCGCCACCTGCGCCGCCCAGACCGGATCGGCGCTGGCGGTGATGATCATCGGATCCTTGCCGCCCAGTTCGAGGTTGGCCGGGATCAGCCGCCGCGCCGCGGCCTCGGCGACCTTGCGCCCGGTCGCGGTGGAACCTGTGAAGCAGACGTAATCGACCTCCTCGATCAGCGCCTGGCCGACCTCGGCACCGCCCATGACGTAGGCCAGCGGCAGGTCAGGCACGGCGGCAAGCACGGGCCGCATCAATTCGACGAAGCGGGGCGTGACTTCCGACGGCTTCACCAGCGCCGCCGATCCCGCCATCAGCGCAGGCACCGCGTCGATATGGCTGAGGATCACCGGGAAGTTCCATGGCGCAATGGCCCCGAAAAGCGGGACGGCGCTGTAGTGCGTGACCAGCTCGATGCCGAGGGTGAGCGATGGCTTCGGCCCGCAGTCGAGCGCGGCAAAGAGCTCGGGCCCGCGCTTCACCCAGCGGCGGATATTGGCGATACAGCCCTGCACTTCGATCGCGGCGATGGTGCGGCGCCCGGTGTCGATGGCGAGCGCAGCGGCGTTGCTGTCAGCGGCGGCCTCCATCGCTGCGGCCAGCCGGAGCAGCACGCCGGCCCGGCCTGTGGGCCCGAGCGCTTCCCAAACCGGCTGCATTGCCCGCAGCCGCGTCGACACGGCCGCAATTTCGCTGCGTGTGGTCTCGGCAAAGTCGTAATCCGGCTCGCCGGTGCGCGGGTTCAGCGCCTTCACGTCTGCGCCTCCCATGCCGCGATGATCTCGTCCCCGCGCGCAAACCATGCTTCCGGACGCTCCGCCAGGTGAGCGAGCAACCCTTCAAGCGCCGCGATGCGATAGGGCAGGCCTATGATGTAGGGCGTGAGGTGGATCGGCAGCATCCGCCCCCCGCCGCTCGCCGCCGCTTCGCGCGCGAGGCAGTCGAAGGCATCGCCCATGCTCTCGGCCCAGCTGTCGGCGCTCTTTTGCTGGATGGTGACAATCTGTCGGTCGGAGAGTTCGTGGTTCAAGGGCAGGTTGATGAGGCCGTTGGCGAAGCGACAGGGCAACTCGTCATTTACCCAGTCACAGCAATAGGTTAGGCCCTGACCTTTCAGGATATCGGGCGTGGCGAAGCTCTGCTGGCGCGCGATCGAGAGCCAGCCGGTCGGGCGCACCCCGCTCGCGCGCTCGATTCGCTCCATCGCATTGGCCACCAGCGCGGCTTCAGCCGCGGGCGGAAGGGTGGAGTCGATGGTGCCATTCATGTCGGTGGAATGGGCGATGATCTCGTGCCCACCTTCGATCACTGCGGCGACCAGTTCGGGGTATCTTTCGGCAATCGCAGCGTTGGTGGCAAAGCTGGCCTTCACCCCGGCCTGCTCGAAGGCTTCGAGGAAACGCCATGCCCCCACCCGGTTACCATAATCGCGGGCGGTGTAATGGCGGTAATCGGGATAGGGCGTGACCATGTGGCCGGGCGCGGTGAAAGGGCCTCCGGGAAGAATCGGAAACCATTCGAGGCTGACACAAAGCCACACCGCGACCGAGCCTTGCGGCCAGCACACAGGCGGGCGGGCATGCATGTTCGACCATTGATAGAGGTCATGGTCGTAACCCTCGCGCCGGCCGGGATATTCCATGTAGCTGTCCGGAAGCGTGCTCATTGCTGCGCCCTCCAAGCATCGACGATTTCACCTGCCCGCGCGATCCATGCCCTCCCATCGGCGGCAATATGACGCAGCGCCTCCTCGAATGGCCCGATACGGTGCGGCTGGCCGATCAGGTAGGCGTGGAGCGGAATGCACATCACCGTACCCGACCGCTCGCCCTCGGCAGCCAGCCGCTCGAACTGGCGGATCAGCGTTTCGGCATATTCGCGGCCCGACATGTTGTAGACGAAGAAGCCGTAATGGTCGTTGACCTCGAGACTATAGGGGATCGAGGCGAGCTTGCCCTTCGCTACCTTCACCTCCTGCACCTGATCGTCGTGATAGAGGTCGCAGGTATAATCGAGCCCGTACTCGGCAATCAGATCCAGCGTGCGCGGGGTGTGCGTGAGCGCCGGGGCGAGCCAGCCGCGGATCGTCTGGCCGGTCGCTTCGCGCACCGTGGCAATCGAATCCTCGATGACCGCGCGCTCCTGATCTTCCGTCATTTCATATGAATAGCGCGTGTTATAGACGCCGTGGCTGAAGAACTCCCAGCCGCGCGCGGCGGCATCGGCGACCACTTCAGGATGATGCTGGCACAGCGCGACCGAGAGGCTGACCGAGCCGGGGAAACCGTGACGGCTCATGACCTCGGCCATGCGCCAGTGGCTCACCCGATTAGAGTGGTCGCGGTGCGAATAGCCGACCACATCGGGATGCGGTCGTGCCCAGGATTTGCGCTTGGGGTGCGCGGGCGGATCGATCTCGTAATATTCGAGATTGGGCGCGACCCATACCGCGACCGACTCGCCACCCGGCCACACGATCTTCCGCCGCGCATTATAGGGGTGATAATCGTAGAGCCCCGGATCGGCCGCGCCTTCCTGCATGTCAGCGTGCCTCCAGCCAGTCGATTACCGCCTGCACCGGCTCGACATCGGCATACTTCAACTGCAGGTCGGTGAGGTTGGCGAAGTGATAGCTTTCGTGCTTGTCGGCGCAGGTCTCGATCGGGACGATCGCGCGGTATCCATGGGAAAGCGCATCGACCGCCGTCGCCCGCACGCAGCCGCTGGTACTGCCGCCGGTTACCACCACCGTATCGACGCGTTGGAAGGTGAGATAGCTGGCGAGCGGGGTTTCGAAGAAGGCGCTCGGCATGCGCTTGGTGTATTGAAGATCGTCGTCGTCGATCTCGCAGCGCGGGTCGAAGGCGTGGCGCTCGCTATCGTACTTGATGTTCTGCAGGCTGTCTTCGGTATCGGTGCGCGTACCCCACACACCCGCATCCCCGGCGTCGGCCTTGTAGGCAACGCGGCTCCAGACCACCGGCATCCCCCGCTCGCGCGCGAGCCGGCTGATGGTATTGATGTATTCGATCTGGCGCGGGTCGGTTTCATAGGCGGTCTTGAACATGTCGAGCCGGGTATAGGCCTGCTGCACGTCCACATTGACGATCGCCAGCTTCTCGCCAAAGCCGAACTTGCGGCGGGCGGGGTTGGCCATCACCTCATCGAACAGTTGGCGGGCTGCTTTGCCGTCCGATATCATCTTTGTGCCGATCAGCTCTGCCATTGCTAGCGCCGTCCTTCTTTCGTTCGATTCCACTTTGACAGCGGACAATAAACGCGTGTAGAGGCTTGTCGAGTGAAATTTGTCCGGACAACTTTGGTAAAATGATCACGCGGCACATCCTGACCATTCCTGTCACTGGCAGGCGCGTGCATTACCGCCGCTGCGGGACGGGTCCGGGGCTGCTGATGGTGCACCAGAGCCCGCGCTCTTCGGCGGAATACGAGCCGCTGATGCGCAAATGGGCCGAGCATTTCACCTGTATCGCGCCCGACACGCCGGGCTTCGGCCAGTCCGATCCGCTACCTGGCACGCCCGAGATTGCCGACTTTGCCGATGCCCTGTGCGAGACGATGGACGCGCTCGGCCTCGGCCGTTGCGCGGCCTATGGCTTCCATTCGGGCGGGATCATCCTCGTCACCGCATTGAAGCGCCAGCCGCAACGGTTCCGGGCGCTGGCGGTGGGCGGCTATGCGATCTGGAGTGCCGAGGAAATGCGCATCTTCGGCGAGCGCTACCTGCCCGAATTTCACCCCTCCCCCTATGGCGAGCACCTTGCCTGGCTGTGGAACCGGATGCTCGAACAGAGCTGGGTCTTCCCGTGGTTCGACACGCGGGAGGAAGCACGCCTGTCGGTCGCCCATGCCGACGTGCCCCGCGTGGCGCAGGCGGTGATGGAGATGCTCGAAGCGGGCAGTGCTTACCGGGCGGGCTACGGCGCGGCGCTGCGCGCGCCGCATGACATTCCGCCGGTCGAGGCCGAGGTGCCACCTTGTCTCATCACCGCTTATGACGGCGATCCGTTGCAGGCGCATATCGACCGGCTCGGGCCAATGCCTGCCGGATGGGAGGCAAAGAAAGTCGCCACCCCCGCAGAGCATCAGGACGCAAGCCTCGCCTTCCTGCGCGCGCATGGCGACGAGGCTCCCTGCCCGCTGCTCGCCGAGGACCGGCACGAAGGCTGGGTCGTGCTCGAAGGCGGGCTGATCCACTGGAAAGGCACGCCCGGCGCAGACCGGCTCGTGCTCCATGCACCGGCAGCCGAGATGGCGGAGCCGGAGCCAGGCACCCTCGCCATCGACGCACCCGGTCATGGGCAATCCGACGCTTTCGAGCATGCGCTAGCTGCCGTCGAGGCGGCGGCATCATCGCTTGGAGCAGAAGCGGTGTTTTGGCCTGCGCCGCCTCCGGGCGATCCCGACAAGCTCTATCCCGACATGACGCCCGACCGTTTCGGCACCTACCTCCAACGCGCCTGGGCGGTCGCCCGTGCCGAGGCCTTCTTCGCCCCGTGGTACGAGGCAAGCGCAGCACACGCCGTCCCGCTCCAGTCCGAGGCGCTCGATCCTCACGCACTACAGCGCCGCGCCCGCGCGCGCGCCCTTGCGGGGGGTGCCGCGCGCCGCTGGCATGATACACTAAGCAGCCTCAAGGGAGAGACCCGATGACCGACTTCGCCAAGGCCATGCCGCTGCTCGCACGCCACGAGGGCGTATGGGACGGCACCTATTCCTATTTCAACGCGCAGAACGAGAAGATCGACGAGCGCGCCAGCCGTCTGCTGTGCCGCATCACCGGCGATCCGGACGTGCCCTATCACCAGACCAACCACTATCGCTGGCCCGACGGCCGTACCGAAGTGCGCGATTTTCCCGCGACCTATCGCGAGGGGCGCATCTGGTGGGACAACGAACTGATACAGGGCTGGGCTGCCGAAGTCCCGCTCGACGAGTATAACCGCACCATGATGCTCTACTGGCAGCGCACGGGTGATCCTTCGCTCTATCTCTACGAGCAGATCCAGATTTCCGACGATGGCCGGAACCGTTGCCGCACGTGGCACTGGATCCGCAATGGCCAGCTTGAAACCCGAACCGCGATCCAAGAGACTTTCGTGACCAAAGACTGGCGCGCCATCGACGCCGAGATGAAGGCGAAAGGCTGACGCAGCCCCATGGGACAGACCCTGTTCGCCAAGATCTGGGACGCGCACCGTATCGCCGACACGGCGGGCGGCGCGCAGCTGATCGCCATCGACCGGGTGTTCCTGCACGAGCGCACCGGTGCAGCGGCGCTCAGGCGGATGGCGGAGACGGGGCGCGGCCTGCTTGATCCGGCGCGGGTCTTTGCGGTGATGGACCACATTGTCGACACCCGCCCGGGCCGGGGCGACGGCACGCTGATGCCAGGCGGAGAGAGCTTCATCACCGAGACTCGCGTGGCAGCGCGCGCGGCGGGGATCACCCTGTTCGACGTCAACGACCGCGATCAGGGAATCATCCATGTGATCTCGCCTGAACAGGGCATCGTGCTGCCCGGCCTGACGCTGGTCGCGCCCGACAGCCACACCTGCACGCAAGGGGCGTTCGGCGCGCTCGCGTGGGGGATCGGCAGCAGCGAGGCCGAGCACGCGATGGTCACCGGCGCGCTTAGGATGGAGCGGCCCAGAACCATGCGCGTGACTTTCGCCGGCCAGCTTGCCCCCGGTGTAACGGCCAAGGACATGGCCCTCGCCCTGATCGCCGCCCACGGCGCGGGCGGAGGGGCGGGCCATGCGGTCGAGTTCGCAGGCGAGGCGGTGGTGGCGCTCGACATGGAAGGGCGCATGACCCTCGCCAACATGGCGACCGAGTTCAGCGCCATGACCGGGATTATCGCGCCGGATGCAAAAACCTTCACCTATCTGGCAGGCCGCCCCCACGCACCCGTCCGCTTCGACGATCCCTATTGGGCGACGTTGTGTTCGGACGACGACGCGCGCTTCGACCGCGAAATCGTGATCGACGCTGCCGCCCTCGCCCCGATGGTGAGCTGGGGCACCAGCCCGGAACACACCATCCCTGTCACCGCAGCCGTGCCGCAGGGGCCTGAGCGGGCGCACGACTATATCGGCCTTGCCCCGGGTGCGCCGCTGGCCGGAACGCCGGTCGATACCGCCTTCATCGGCTCATGCACCAACAGCCGCATATCGGACCTGCGCCGCGCCGCCGCGCTCCTGAAAGGCCGCCGCATCGCGCCCTCGATCCGCAAGGCGCTGGTCGTCCCCGGCTCGCTCGCGGTCAAGCGTCAGGCCGAGGCCGAGGGTCTCGACAAGCTGTTCGAGGCGGCGGGCTTCGAATGGCGCATGAGCGGCTGCTCGCTGTGTTTCTACGCAGGCGGCGAAGGCTTCCCCGAAGGGTCGCGCGTTATCTCCAGCACCAACCGCAATTTCGAAGGGCGCCAGGGTCCCGGCATCCGGACGCATATCGCCTCGCCCGAGACGGTCGTCGCTAGCGCCATCGCCGGGGTGATCGCCGATCCGCGCGCTCTCGCCCGTGAAGGAACGCCCGCATGAAACCCGTCTCCACCATCACCAGCCCCGGCGTGCCGCTGCTGCGGGACAATATCGACACCGACACGATCATCCCCAGCCGCGAGATGAAGACGACCGGGCGCACGGGCCTTGCCAAGGGGTTGTTCGCCCCGTGGCGCTATACCGATGCTGCTGCGCGGGTGCGCGATCCCGGTTTCGTGCTCAACCAGCGCGATGCCATCGGCACGCGGCTGCTGCTGGCAGGCCAGAACTTCGGCTGCGGATCGAGCCGCGAGCACGCCGTCTGGGCGCTCGCCGAATTCGGGATCGAGGCCATCATCGCCCCGTCCTTCGCGCCGATCTTCAAGGGCAACTGCATCCGCAATGGGCTGCTGCCGGTCGAACTGCCGCAAGCAGTGGTGCGCGGGCTCGCCTGGCAGATGGTGCGGATCGACCTCGCCTCGCAGACCGTCAGCGCCGGGGACGAGAGCTGGCATTTCGACATCGGCCCGGAGGCCAAGGCGATGCTGCTTGAAGGGCTCGACGCGATCGACCTCACGCTGAAGATGAAATCCGCCATCGCGCGCTGGCTGGGCGCGGATCGGCGGAAGCGGCCATGGGTCTATCGGGAGAACAGCAAGTGACCGACATCCTCGTCTCCGAAGTCGGCCCGCGCGACGGGTTGCAATCGATCAGCCGGATCATGCCGCTTGAAGCCAAGAAACGCTGGATTGCAGCCGAAGCGGCGGCAGGCGTGCGCGAGATCGAGGTGGGGAGCTTCGTGCCGCCTAGCCTCCTGCCGCAGATGGCCGATACCGCCGAACTGGTCGCCTTCGCGCGCGGCATCGAAGGACTGAACGTCGTCGCGCTGGTGCCCAACGCCAAGGGCGCCGCCCGCGCCGCCGAAGCCGGGGTGCACGCGATGAGCATCCCCTTCTCGATGAGCGAAACCCACAGCATCAAAAATGTGCGCAAGGATCACCCCGCGATGCTCACCGAGATTGCGGAGGCGGCGGCGATTGCACGCGAACACGGCATCCACTTCGCGGTCGGCCTTTCGACTGCTTTCGGCTGCACCATCGAGGGCGCGGTGAGCGAGGATACCGTAGTGCGCCTCGCCGAGAAGGCGGCCGAGGCAGGGGCGCTGGAATTCTCGCTCTCGGACACCACCGGCTATGCCGACCCGGCACAGGTGCGCAGGCTCGTCAAGAAGGTGCGCGCGGCTGTGGGCGCGGAGAAGATGACGACGCTCCACCTGCACAACACCCGCGGGCTTGGCCTTGCCAATGTCGTGGCGGGACTGGAGGAAGGGGTCACCACCTTCGATGCCTCGCTCGGCGGTCTCGGCGGCTGTCCGTTTGCGCCGGGTGCGAGCGGCAATCTCGTCACCGAAGACCTCGTGCTGATGCTCAACGCGATGGGCCTCAAGACCGGGATCGACCTCGACAAGCTGCTGGCGGTGCGCGCTATCCTTGCCGAAGCGCTGCCGGGCGAGCCGCTCTACGGCTTCACCCCCGATGCCGGACCGATGAAGGACTATGCGCAAAGGATCGCGGCATGAGCGCGCCTGAGCCCTTGAAGGGCATCCGCATCGTCGAATTCACCCACATGGTGATGGGGCCGGTGGTCGGCCATATCCTTGCCGGCCTTGGCGCGGAGGTGGTGCGGATCGAGCCGATCGGGGGCGATAACACCCGCCGCCTGAAAGGCTCGGGCGCGGGTTACTTTCCGATGTATAATCGCGGCAAGCAGTCGATCTGCCTCGACCTGAAGTCCGCCGCGGGGATCACCGTGGCCAAAGACCTCATCGCCCGCGCCGATGTGCTGGTCGAGAACTTCCGCCCCGGCGCGCTCGACCGGCTGGGGCTGGATTACGGCAGCTGCGCCGCCGCCAATCCGCGGCTCGTCTACTGCTTGGAGAAAGGCTTCCTGCCCGGCCCCTACGAACAGCGCACAGCGCTCGACGAGGTCGCGCAGATGATGGGCGGGCTTGCCTATATGACCGGGCCGCCAGGCCGCCCCTTGCGCGCCGGGGCGAGCGTGATCGATGTCACCGGGGGCATGTTCGGCGTGATCGGCGTGCTCGCCGCGCTGGAGGAACGCCACCGCTCCGGACGCGGGCAGAAGGTAGTCGCCAGCCTGTTCGAGACAACCACCTATCTCGTCGGCCAGCACATGGCACAGTTCGCTGTCACCGGCAGCCCTGCCGCGCCCATGCCCGCGCGGGTTTCGGCCTGGGCGATCTACGATGTCTTCGAGACGAAGGATGAACCCGTCTTCATCGGGGTGGTCACTGATGCGCTGTGGGAGAAGTTCTGCCGACTGTTCCGGCTTGATGCACTGTGGGCTGACGAGAGCCTGCGCGAGAACAACGCCCGCGTCGCCGCGCGCGATCGCATCATTCCCGAAATCCGCGCGCTGATCGCCACGATGATCCGCGCCGAGGTGATCGCGAAGTTGGACGGTTCCGGCCTGCCCTTCGCCCCCATCGGCAAGCCTGAAGACCTGTTCGACGATCCCCACCTCCAGCACGGCGGGCTGGAGGACGTGACGCTCGACGACGGCACGCCGTTGCGCCTGCCGACCATTCCGCTCGAAATGGGCGGGGCGCGCATTGGTGCGCCGCAGGAATTGCCGAAGCCCGGGCGGGATGCGCGCGGTGTGCTGGCGGCGCTGGGTTACGACAAGGAACGCATTGCCGCCCTGATCGCGGACGGCGCCGTGGGAGAGAATGAATGAGAATGATCCTTGCTGCCGGGGCAGCCAGCCTGCTGGCCGGTTGCGCCGTGAATATCGGCAACGAGGTGCCGCGCACCGCCGCCGCGCCCGCCTCTCCCGGCGTCGCTGCGCCGAAGGATCGCCTGCCCACCGACGTACGCCGCGCCACGATCATCGTGCGCGACATGGAAAAGTCGCTCGCGCTCTATCGCGACGTCATCGGGCTTGAGGTCAATTACGACACCACCGTCCAGACCTCGGGCGTCGCCCTGCCAGCGGGCGAGCCGGGGGCGACGGCGCGGCTGGTGCTGCTCAACGCCAATGATCTGTGGGTCGGCTGGGTCGGGTTGATGGAGTGGGTAGATCCGGCGATCCCGGCTGGCGACTACCCCATGCGGATGGGCCCGGGCGACGTCGTGCTGGTGCTCAACACCGACGATGTCGAAGGGCGCTGCGCCAAGGCCAAGACCGTGCCCGGCGTCACCTTCACCGCCGAAGCGCGGCTCCAGACCTATCCGGGCCGGAACGGCGGGCCGGATATCCGCGTGATAGGCTGCAATTTCTTCGACCCCGACGGGATCCTGATCGAGCTCAATCAGATTCTGGAGTGACGAGGTCGGGTCCGTCGATCACCAAGACTTGCACGTCGGCCAGCCCTTCGCGCAATTTCTTTGCCTCGGCATATTCGGGGCTGTTCCAGAAGGCCTTGATCGCGGCGCGGTCGAGCCATTTGGAGATGACCATACTCGCGCCTTCTCCGAAGCTGCCTTCGAGGCACTCCGCTCCCGGCCCCCGCAGCAGGTATTCGCCGCCGAATTGCGGGATCAGCGCCGCGGCGGCCGTGCCGTAACCGGCGATGAAAGCCTCGCGGTCGTGGATGGCGGCGGTGACAATCATGTAGGCGGGCATCGCAGGCTCTCCCTCAGAACGGCTTCACCGCGCCGAGGAAACAGACCGAGGCAATGGTGATCCAGTAGATATAGGCCGCCACCCGCGCGAGCGCGATCTCTCGGGCGAGCGCGGCCTCCTGTGCGGCATCGGGCCCCATGGCAAGGATCCGGAACCGCTCGGTCCAGCGGCGCATGTCAAGCCGCAGGAACAGGCCGATGCACAGCGCAAAGGCATAGAGCCCCATCTTGGAAGGATACCACAGGTTGCTCGGCCCCGCTTCGATCGGCCCAGCACCGGCAAAGGCCATCCCCGCCGCCACCAGCAAGGCGGCGATCAGCGGATAGCGCAGCCATTCCTCGGTGCGGGTGACGGCGATCCCGATATCGGTCTCGCGCTTGATGAAGGCGGTCCAGGTCATAGCCAGCCAGACAGCGAAGAACAGCCACATCCACCACACGCCTGCCCCTTCGAGCAGCGGCACGAAGCCATAGATCTTGCCCATGTGGAGACCCAGCGGCAGCAGCAGCACGATGCCGGTGCGCGCGAGGATGTCTATGCGATAGGCGGTTTCCATGTGCCGCCGCCGCTCTTCCAGCGAGAGCGCCGGATTGGTCACGTGGTAACTGGTCTGGAACACGCCCCATTCGCCGCCCAGCCAATAGACCATCGCAAGGATGTGCACCCATCTCAGGATGGCGAGTTCATTGCTCGCGAGAAATTCCATGTCGCGTCCGTCCCCTTTTTTCCGGCGCCCCGTCCGCGCCGTGATCCCTATTCGCGCGAGAGCTTCTCGACGATGTCCATGATCGGCGGATCATGTGCCTCCATCGCCTCGACCTCCTGCTGGAAGCCGCGCATGATGCGCGCGATATAGGCCTGCGTGGCAAGACCCCGCTCATCCCCCGCTTCGCGGTCGGGCAGGTAGCTTTCGATGTCGCTGCGCGAGAGCTTACCCTTGGCGTCGAGCAACCGCTCGATGGTGTCCTGCCGCTCGCGCAGCGCCGAAACCTCGGCCGCGAGCGCGAAGACCGTTGAATAGAGCCGGTCGAGCGCCGGATCCTCGAAAAATTCCGGACGCTTGCCCTTAGCGCGGCGACCCGAGAGCGCGACCCAGTCGAGCTGTTCCTCGCCCATGCTCACGCCGCCACCTGTCGTTCGGTCGCAAGCGGCTTCCATGCGCCATAGGCATTCCAGATCGCCGCGCGGCCAAAGTCTTCCTCGCCATCATCGGGAGAGGGCGGGAAGATCGCCGGATCGACCACCGCCCGCACTCCGGCGACGAACTGGCTGTCGCGCGGGAAGCCGGCCTTGGCCATGACTTCCTTCAGATCCTGCCCGTGCATCGCCGACCAGAACGGCTCGTTGTTGTTGAAGGCATCCCAGTCGCGCATGAACTGTTCGAACAGCGGCATCTCGTCCGAATATTGCGGCTGCTCGATATGCAGGATCAGCCCGCCGGGGCTGAGGACGCGGTTGGCTTCGGCCAGAATGCGCGGCATCGCCTTGGCAGACAATTCGTGCAGGAACATCGTCGTCTGCACCCAGTCGAAATGCCCGTCGGCCCAGCGCGACAGATCCTCGCCCGAGGCCTGCACGAAGCGGATATTGGTCACACCCAACGCGGCCGCGCGTGCCGCGCCGTAGCGCAGCGAGGCCGCGGCCGTATCGATCGCGATCACCTCGGCATCGGGGAAGGCCTGTGCGATCGGCACGGCGTTGTGCCCGATGGTGCAGCCGATATCGAGAATGCGGCGCGGGCGCCAGTCGGGCCGCTCGGCCTTGACCCAGCCGACCACCGCCTGTCCGCCGCCGTCGTTCAATCCCCCGAGCGCGCCGCCCGTGGTCGCGAACAGGCCGACATCGTAATTCGCCCCGACCGTCACGTCGCCGGGGCGCTCTTCACAGTGGTAGCCGCCGGGCTGGCAGTGAATGTCGACAGCAGTCTGGTATTGGGGCTGCTCGATCGTCGGATCGAGTTCGAGCATACCCGAATGTTCGTTGAACTGGCGCGCCATCGCGTCGAGCTCGTCGAGCTGGCGCAGCACCACCTGCCGCCCGTTGTGCTGGCGCATTTCCATCGAATTGCGCTTCAGCGCCGACCACATGCGGTGCCAAGGATCCTTGTTCATCGCATCGCGAATCTCGTAGCGGTGCTCCGGATCACGGCCATGTTCGGCACGGAGGGCGGGCAACACCCGCTTTTCATAGGCGAGCCGGTTGCCCGCGCCGATGGTGCCGGAAAGATAGCGGTTGAAGTGCGTCAGGAAATTGAAGCGCGCCGCCTCGTCGTGGGAGGTGCGCGGCATCATCGGATGGCGGCTCATCGCGGTATAGGGCGGGGGCAGATCTTTGGCCATGGGCGGCACCTTTGAGCTGAGCCGGAAAGTTGTACGGACAAATTTAACGTGGAACGCGGGTTTGTCAAGGCTTGGCCAATGCGTCCTTGATCTGGATCATACTGCAAGCAGCGCGCACCGCACAATCAGCGCGCCCAGCCCTCCATCGCCTTGCCCTGCTGGAGTGCGCGAATCTCGTCGAGGTCCCGCGGCGGGTTGAGCCACATCGGCTTTTCCCGCTCCGCCCATTCGCGAAGCCGCTCCGGCAGCTTGACATTGCTGTCGACCCGCCAGGACAGCAGGTGATAGATTCCC
>JBJTTE010000304.1:0-6486 GCA_046080005.1 Erythrobacter sp. | reverse complement strand
CCTTGGCTTCTCCAGCCCGGCTGCTGAAACCCCGATCAGCTTCGCTGTCGGCGTCGAGCACCGTCGCTACACCGCCGGTTCGGAAGGTGACGGTATCTCGCGTATTCCGGGTGAAGTGCTCGGTGCGGGCGCAGCCGCTCTGCCGCTCGGCGGTTCGTTCAATTCGGACGAACTGTTCCTTGAAGTCGTGGCTCCGCTGGTTGAGGACAAGCCGTTCATCTACAACCTGACGCTCGAAGGCGGTGTGCGTTATGCCGACTATTCGACTGTGGGTGGCACCTGGACCTGGAAGGGCGGCGGTAGCTGGTCGCCGATCGAGGAAGTGAAGTTCCGCGCGGTTTACACCCAAGCGATCCGTGCTCCGAACGTTGCTGAATTGTTCCAGCCGCAGGTCACTGGCTTGACGGGCCGCACGACTGATCCGTGTGAGGGCACGCTCGCTCAGGTTACCGCACGTGGTGCGAACTTCCCGGATCTTTGCCGTGCCCAGCTGACGCTGGTTGGCGCACCGACTTCGCTGCTCGGTGGCATCCCGGGACCGGCTGCCGGCCAGATCCAGCAGACTTCGGGCGGTAACCCCAACCTCGATGCTGAGCGTGCGCGCACGCTGACGGCTGGTGTGGTGTTCACTCCGGACATCCTCACCAGCTTCTCGGCGAGCATCGACTACTTCCGCATTCGGATTACCGATGCGATCACCACCCCGACTCAGGGCGACGTGATCGACGGCTGCTTCCAGGCGACCCCGGTTGCGGGAACGTGCGTTGCCATTCGTCGCAACCCGCTTTCCGGCAGCCTCAGCGGCCCTGCGGACACGACGTTCGGTCCGTTCCTTGGCTTGTCAAACCTTGGGACGATCGAAACCTCGGGCATCGACTTCACGCTGAATGCCGCGCAGGAATTTGACTGGGGTCAGATCTCGATGGGCGTCAACGCGACCTACACCATGGAGAACCTGTTCCAGGCTACGCCGCTTTCGATCAACCGCGAATGCGTTGGCTTCTTCAGCGTCAACTGCGGTAACCCGCAGCCGGAAGTGGCGGTCAACACGCGCCTCACCTACACTTCGCCGTCGAAGAACACTGACGTTTCGCTGTTCTGGAACTATCTGGAAGCCGTTATGGTGGAGGCTCCCGTTCCGGTCCCGGCCCGTCCGATTGGCGTGCCGACCACTGCCGGTCCGGCCGCGTTCCTCCCCGCGTTCCGCAACATCGACGCGATGAGCTACTTTGACCTCGCGCTGCGCCAGAGTGTCATGGACAATCTGACGCTGACCTTCACAGTCAACAACCTGATGGATGCGAAGCCCCCGCTCGTCGGCGCTCAGGCCGGCAGTGCGGGTCCGAACTCGGGCAACACCTTCCCCGCGGTTTATGATCCGCTGGGTCGGCGCTTCGTGCTCGGCGTGCAGTTCTCGTTCTGATAGCGCTCGTCGCTATCCGAATGACCTTCGGAAAGAGGGGGTGTCCTGCGGGGCGCCCCCTTTTCTTTTTGGCGGCGGTGCGGGGCACGTTGTGCCTTGGCGGGCGATGAGATTGGCATTTATAGCACTCCCGCTATGTCCATCCCGACCGCAGCATCCGTTGATGATCTGGCCCGCCAGTCCGTCCATCTGCGCGACCATGACGATCCGGAAGGTGCCCGCGCGCTGCTGATCGCGGCGCTGGAGCGCTACCCCGACGAAGCGCTCTTGTGGCAATGCCTTGGGCTTGCCGAGCGGGCTTTGCTGGAGAGTGCCTCGGCGATCGCGGCATTGGAGCGAGCGGCTCATCTGGCACCGCAAGACGGCAAGATCGCGCATGCGCTGGCCCATGTCAGCTTTGAGGCGGGCTTGCCCGCGGTCGCGCTGTTTGATCGGGCTCTTGCGCTGCTTCCTGCGGACGGGAGTGTTGTGACCGGGCGGGCGGCGG
Organism: Erythrobacter sp.; assembly: GCA_046080005.1. Classification (GTDB taxonomy): domain Bacteria; phylum Pseudomonadota; class Alphaproteobacteria; order Sphingomonadales; family Sphingomonadaceae; genus Erythrobacter. Next base: position 4,576 of record JBJTTE010000304.1, on the reverse strand, counting down.
CACAATTCGCGCAAGGGGCGTTTTCTGCGGCGGTGGCGGATCTGGCAGCGGTCTGTCGGTCATCGCCCCTGTGGCTCGCCGGGCATCAGGCGTTGGCCGAGATCCGCTGGCAATGCGGCGATGGTCCCGCTTCGACCGACAGCTACCGCGAGGCGCTTGGCCAGCACCCGCAGTCGAAGCAGCTCTGGCTCGGGCTTATTGATCGCCTCCTGTACCTTGAGGATTTTGCCCAGGCGCAGGAGGAACTGCATTCTGCACACCGCGCTTTGGGCGAAGTTGAGGAATTTCTGCCCATCAGCGCAATCTGCGCCAGCGAAATAGGCGATCAAACCGCAGCCGATGCGCACTTTGCGGTCCTGTTTACACAGGAGCGGTACTTGCGGAGTGCTAGCATGCTCTCTCGCGGCGCGCGGCACTTGCTTCGGACTGGTCGGCCTGCCGCAGCAGCGACCCTGCTTGAGACCGGAGTGCAACAGCCTGAGGCGAGCACCTTGTGGCCCTATCTGGCGACTGCGTGGCGCATGCTCGAGGATCCGCGCTGGCGTTGGCTTGAGGACGATGCAAGGCTGATCCGCCGCCTGCAAATCTACCGTCCTGAGGAACTGCCCCAACTGGCTGAATGCCTGCGGGCGATGCATCAGGGCACCCATGAGCCGCTGGGGCAATCGGTAAGAAAGGGTAGTCAGACCGACGGGCCGCTGTTTGCGCGGATCGAGCCGCCCATTGTTGATCTGCGGCACCGGATCGAAGCCGCAGTAAAGGCCTATATTGCCGACCTCGGGCCCATCGTGCCCGGACATCCGACGCTCGGCCATCGCCCTCGCAATGTGCGCTTTGCCGGTAGTTGGTCAGTGCGGCTGACCGGGGCGGGGCACCATAGCAATCACGTGCACCCCCAAGGCTGGCTCAGTTCAGCGTTGAATGTGGTCATGCCAAGGCCTGCCGAATGCGGGGCAGCGCCAGCGGGTCATTTGCAATTCGGGGTGCCGCCCAGCGAGCTTGGCATAGGGCTGGACCCGTTCCGTACCGCCGCGCCCGAGCCGGGTTGGCTCACACTGTTCCCTTCCACCATGTGGCACGGGACAGTGCCGATTGCGGGCGGTGAGCGGATGACGGTCGCTTTCGACGTCAGGCCATGAGGTCTGAGGTTCTTGCCCGAGATCGCGAACGAGCACCTGCGCCGACACCTGATCCGTCATACAGGGATCCTTTCGGTCTGGCATTTGGCGTTATCTTTCACAGCGATGGCGGCAGCGAGCGAGACCAAGCACACATCGACCCGGGCCGTTCTAGCGATCGTCGCTCAGGTCCACCTGCGACCTCCGATCATTTTGTCGGCTTGATTTGGGCTCGCCCCTTCAATAGGCGGGGCGCCGAGCGAGTGGCGATGCGCAACTGATCGAGCCGCTCGCGCCCTTTTGGGGCCGGAGCAAAAGGAGAGGTTTATGACCACTGCATATATCGTCGAAGCTGTCCGCACCGCTGGCGGTCGTCGTGGCGGACGTCTGGCCGGGGTCCACCCGGTCGATCTGCTGGCCAAGTCGCTCGACGCCATTGTTGAGCGCAGTGGGATCGATCCCAAGGCGATCGATGACGTGGTAACGGGCTGCGTCAGCCAGGCGGGTGAACAGGCGCTGCAGGTGGGACGCATGGGCGTGCTGGCCTCCAAGCTCCTGCCGCAGTCGACCCCTGCCGTTACCATTGACCGCCAGTGCGGATCGTCGCAGCAGGCGATCCAGTTTGCCGCACAGGCGGTGATGAGCGGCACGCAGGACGTAGTGATCGCCAGCGGCGTCGAAAGCATGACCCGGGTGCCGATGGGCTCGAATGTCACGCTCCACATGAAGGAAGGCCTGTACGCCAAGGCGGGAGGGATTGATGCGAAGTACCCCGGCATCAACTTCAGCCAGTTCATGGGCGCGGAGATGATCGTCAAGAAGCACGGCTTCTTCAAGGATGATCTCGATCGTTTCGCGCTGTCGAGCCACGAGAAAGCGATTGCCGCAACGCAGGCAGGGGCATTCGAGCGCGAAATCGTCGCTGTCGACATCGAAACACCCGAGGGTGCCGCCAAGCACACCATTGATGAAGGCATTCGCTTTGATGCGACGCTTGATGGGATTGCCGGTGTGAAACTGCTTGCGCCGGACGGCGCGATCACAGCAGGCTCCTCGAGCCAGATCTGCGACGGTTCTTCGGCAGTGCTGGTGGTTTCCGAGGCGGCACTCAAGGCCCATGGCCTCACCCCGCTGGCCCGCATCCACAACCTCACCGTTACGGCGGGTGATCCGGTGATTATGCTGGAAGAACCGCTATTTGCGACCGACAAGGCGCTCCAGCGCGCAGGGCTTAGCATCGACGATATCGATCTGTTCGAAGTCAACGAAGCCTTTGCGAGCGTGCCGCTGGCATGGCTCAAGCACACCGGCGCTGACCCGCAAAAGCTCAACGTCCACGGCGGTGCGATTGCGCTCGGCCACCCGCTCGGTGCCTCAGGCACCAAGCTGATGGCGACGCTGGTTCATGCCTTGAAGCGCCACGGCAAGAAGTACGGCCTCCAGACGATGTGTGAAGGCGGCGGCGTCGCCAATGTGACCATCATCGAGAGCCTCTGACCATTTCAATCTGAGAGGAAAATCAATGGAAGTTTCAGCCAATACCCCCGCTGTTGTCACGGGCGGTGCGTCAGGCCTAGGCGCTGCCACGGCGCGTGCTCTGGCGGCGAAGGGGGCCAAGGTTGCGCTGTTCGACATGAACGCGGACAAGGGTGAAGCGCTCGCGGCGGAAATCGGCGGGATCTTTTGCAAGGTCAACGTCACCAGCGATGAGGACGTCGATGCCGGTTTTGCCAAGGCCCGCGAAGCCCATGGGCAGGAGCGCATTCTGGTCAATTGCGCCGGGATCGGCAACGCGATCAAGACCGCCAGCCGGTCCAAGGAAGACGGATCGATCAAGCACTTCCCCATCAGCGCCTTCGATTTTGTCATTCAAGTCAATCTGATAGGGACCTTCCGCTGCATCGCCAAGTCGGCAGCCGGGATGCTCACCCTCGACCCGCTCGACGAGTTCGGTGAGCGCGGCGCGATCGTCAACACCGCCAGCGTTGCGGGGGAAGACGGCCAGATCGGCCAAGCGGCCTATTCCGCTTCCAAGGCCGGGGTGATCGGTATGACGCTCCCGATTGCGCGGGACCTGATGAACGAGGGCATTCGCGTCAACACCATCCTGCCGGGTATCTTCGACACCCCGCTGCTCGCCGCCGCGCCGCAGAACGTGCGCGATGCACTGGCGGCTTCGGTGCCGTTCCCCAAGCGCCTCGGCCTCCCCGTCGAATATGCCAGGCTCGCCATGACCATGATCGAAACCGGCTATTTCAACGGTGAGGACGTGCGGCTCGATGGCGGCATCCGGATGGCCCCGCGCTAAGCCCGATCCGGCCCATGTTTCACGTGAAACACACGTAATGGCGTGGGTTTAGGAGGGGTCTAAGCGGGGTCAAAGGGGGGTCTAGCGCGCGCTAACGCCCCTCTGGAACGCGCACAGGCCCGGCAAAAGAGGCCCTCGCTTTTGCGAGGGTTTTCTTTTGCCCGCGCCGTGGCATCACACACACCAAACCAAGAGAGGGACTTTCCGCATGACCGCCACCACCCAGATCATCGTCACCAAAGCCGATGGCATCGCCACCAGCACCCTCAACCGTCCCGACAAGATGAACGCCTATACCCGCATCATGGGCGAGGAGATCATCGCGGCGATGGACGATATCGACGCTGACGACAGCGTGCGCGCGGTGATCTTCACCGGCAGCGGCGAGCGGGCCTTCTGTGCGGGCGCGGACCTCACCCCCGAGGGCGGCGGCCAGGTGTTCTCGAGCGGGGAGCAGGTCGCGAGCTTGTCTGACACACGGGTGCGCGATGGGGGCGGCCTGCTCACCCTGCGGCTGTTTGAATCGAAGAAACCGCTGATCTCGGCTTGCAATGGCGTGGCGGTGGGCGTCGGCGCCACCATGCAGCTGGCGATGGATGTGCGCCTCGCGAGCAGCACTGCGCGCTATGGCTTCGTCTTCGCCCGGCGCGGGATCGTGCCCGAGGCCGCATCGAGCTGGTTCCTGCCGCGCATCGTCGGCATCAGCCAAGCGCTCGAATGGTGCTACACGGGCCGCATTTTCGATGCCGAGGAAGCGCGCGCTGGTCGCCTGGTGCGCTCGATCCACGCGCCCGATGATCTCCTCCACGCCGCCCAGAGTCTCGCGCGCGAGATTGCCGACAACACCTCGGGCATTTCGGTCGCGATGACGCGCGCGATGATGTGGCGGCTGGCAGCGGCGGACCATCCGATGGAAGCCCACAAGATTGACAGCCGCGCGATCTATCGCCTCAGCCGCGCGGCCGATGCCAAAGAGGGCATCGCCAGCTTCCTCGAAAAGCGCAAGCCGATGTATCCCGGCAAGGTCAGCGCCGACATGCCCGATTTCTATCCGTGGTGGGACGCACGCCCCTATGAATGACAACGGGGGCGAAGGTACGGGCGAGGGCGGGGACCTCGCTGCCTTTCTGCCCTACCAGCTCTCGGTCGC
>JBJTTE010000303.1:0-17633 GCA_046080005.1 Erythrobacter sp. | reverse complement strand
GCTGGGCGGGGATGATGGGCAACACCTATGTCATGCTTGCCGACTGCCTTCCGCCCTCGCGCAACGGGGTTTACATGGGCGTCTTCAACCTGTTCATCGTCATTCCGATGTTGATCCAAACGCTGACAATGCCGCTAATCTACCGTCCGCTCCTTGGCGGCGATCCGCGCCATGTGCTGATGCTCGCGGGTATCTTGATGCTGGTCGGGGCGATGGTTACGCTGTTGGTCAGCACCAGCGACAGCAAGGCCAAGCAAGCAGGGCTGTTCGCCGGTTAGGGAGGGCTATGGCCGAGGGTAAGGATCAAGGCAGCGAGAACCGAGAAGGCGCGGGTGGGGAAGCGCCGACCACTGTCCGCACCATCACCGATTTGGCGCTGCTCGCGGGGGTCTCTGCCGGGGCCGTAAGCCGCGCGCTGGCCGGCAAGAGCCTCGTCAACACCAAGACCCGCGACAAGATCGTCGCCCTTGCCCGCGCCCACGGGTTCCGCCTCAACCAGATGGCGAGCGGTCTGAGACGACAAAAGACGGGGGTGATCGGCGTGGTGATCCCGCTCGGCCACGATATCCGCCAGCAAGTTTCCGACAGCTTTTTCATGACGTTGATCGGCTTTCTTGCCGATGAGCTCACCCGCCATGGCTATGATCTCATGCTGCGCCGCGTGGTGCCTGAAGATGATCCCGACTGGCTCGACCGCTTTATCCGCTCGGGGATGATCGACGGGGTGATCGTGATCGGCCAGTCCGACCAATTCGCCCTGATCGAGGATATCGCCGATGGCTATCTGCCGATGGTGGTGTGGGGCAACCGCAGCGAGGGCCAGCGGCATTGCGTGGTCGGCACCGACAACCGGCTCGGCGGGCGGTTCGCAGCGGAACGCTTGATTGCGTCCGGAGCGCGGCGGCTGGCTTTCCTTGGCGATACGGGACCGATGGAGTTTGCCGCCCGCTTTGCCGGTGCGCAGGACAGCGCGACGCGGCTCGGCGTGGGTCCCATTCTCGCGCTGCCGACCCCGCTTTCTCCCGACCACGCAAGTGATCAGATCGCACACCACTTGGCGGTCCACGCCGGGAAGATCGACGGGATCTTTGCGGCAACGGACATGCTCGCTGCTCTATGAGGCCCTTTCGAAAGGGAATTATATACTTGACTCCCGTGCCCGATGGGGGTCGTTATCTACTACGCCAAAAGGGACTGGACATGAGCCGCTCGACTATCAGCACTTTCCAGCTTTTCCAAATGTTCCCGGACGCGGATACTGCGCGGGCCTACATCGAAGGTAGGCGTTGGCCGCAAGGGGCCGTGTGCCCAACCTGTAGCGACACCAAGCGAGTTACGGCGCGCAAGGGCGGCTTTTACCGCTGCAATGCCTGTAAGGTCGATTTCACGGTCAGGACCGGCACGATATTTGAGCGGTCGCATATCCCGCTCCACAAGTGGATTTACGCGATGTATCTGCTCGTAACGTCGCGGAAGGGCATTTCCAGTCTTCAGCTCAGCAAGGAAATCGGTTTCACCCAAAAGTCGGCTTGGTTCATGCTCCAGCGTATCCGGGAAGCCTGCGGTAACGACCTTTCGGTGTTGTCCGGGATTGTCGAAATTGACGAGTGCTACATCGGCGGCAAAGAGAAGGCGAAGCACGGCCACAAGCGGCTTCACGCGGGGCGCGGGACGGTCGGCAAGGTTCCTGTGCTTGGGATGCGGGAACGCGGCGCTGGCGGGCGCACGAAGGCGGCACCGATTGGCGGCACAGACCGGGCCACACTACAGGCAGCGGTCCATGCGAACGTCGAATATGGCTCGACCCTGCACACTGATGAGCATGGCGGCTATAAAGGCCTCAACGGGCTATTCTACCGGCACGAGGCGATCAACCACGGCGCGGGCGAGTATGTCCGGGACGGTGTGACCACGAACGGCATCGAAAGCGTATGGGCCGTTCTCAAGCGCGGGTTGCACGGAGTCTGTCACCATGCCAGCGAGAAGCATTTGCACCGCTATGTCGGGGAGTTCACTTTTCGCTTGAATGAGGGCGACGTTAAGCGCCATACGCTGGACCGGCTGGCGAGTTTGCTGGCCGCGTCGTTCGGGCCTCGACTCACATACAGCGACCTTATTGCGTAGGGACGGATCGTGAACACACCGCTTGCCGCGCTCGACTGCATTACTGACAAGGTGGTCTCTTATCGCCCTGCTCGGAAGCAACCAGAGGCGAAGAAAATCAAGGCGTCGAGCGCCAACAAGGCAAAAAACGCCACGCCTAAAAAGGGGAAGCGTGATGTATAGAGTTGATAGAAACAACTTTTACACGGTCCAGAAAAACGCGACCGTCTGCACTCCCGATTATGTCAGCGAGTTCCTGTTTTCGATCCTGCATAACCATATCAAGCCGGGCGGACTGATCGTGGACCCCTGTGTTGGCGAAGGCTCGCTGTTGAAGCCTTGGCAGGCCGCAGGTTGGAATACGGTCGGCATCGACATCGAGCGCCAAGGGTTCCCGAACACCATCGTGAAGAATTATCTGGAGGTGAAAAAGGGTGAGGTCAAAAAGCCCGCTCTGGTCATTATGAACCCCCCGTTCAACATCGACAGCAAGACGAAGGAATACATCAAGGCCAACTATGGCGGTCGCCCACTGCTCCCGGAGGTGTGGTTTCAGAAGGCATTGGAACTGTTTGGGACGAAGGTGCCGATTGCCATGTTCACGCCCTACGGCTTCCGCCTTAACCAGACCGATGAAAGCAAGCGGTGGCGGCGGTTTATCGAGGGTGAATATCCCGACATTACCAGCATCGTGTCGCTCCCCAAGGACGTGTTCGAGGGCATCCTGTTCCACAGCGAGGTTCTGATTTTCAACCTGCCCAAGCTTCGCGGCCATTATTTCGTGCAAGATGTCCAGAAGCGAGCAGCTTAGGGCGAACAAGCGACAGCACGTTGTAAAAAACCTGCTGTCCAAGGGTGACGACAAGAAAGTCGTCGCGGCGATGGTCGATGTCATCACCTACATGAATAGTCGCCTTCCGCTGGAGGCGATGGGCTATCGGCTCGACTATGTTGACCGCATTAAGCTGCGCGATCTGATCGACATCATCAAGAGCTACGAGACACGTTTCGAGTTCGCGGCGCTTACCAAGGACGAGTCATTCATCAAACCGGACGGCGGCATCCTGATCCTGAAGAAAACAGACGATCCCGAGTTCCAGCGGATCGTCCTCGCCGTCGAGATGAAGCGGCAGGGAACTAACGACCAGCGGGCGCTGGAGGGCAAAGGGAAGCAGGCGCAAGGAAACGCAATCGAGCGGCTCGGAAAGAACCTGATCGGCATCCGCTCGGCGCTGCAATACGAGAAAATCACCCCGTTCATATGCTTTGGCTGGGGTGTGGATTTCGAGCCGGGTTCCTCGATTCTCGACCGCGTTATCACCATGAACGAGTTCTACCCGCTGAATCGTATTTTTGTGTTCAAGCGGGAAGACTATGCGCCAGTTTCAATGTTCTTCCGGCGCGAGGAGTGGGGCACGCCAGAGCTGTTCGACATAATGAAGGAAATCGCCGAAACGAGCGTCCGCTATTACGTGTTCTAGGGAGTTAAATATATAATTCCCAAAAAAAGCCGGCAGGTCGCCCCCTGCCGGCTTTCCCCTTTTGGTGCCTCCTTGTGGAGAAGCTGACCGTTAGTACTTCACGCCGAACATCACGCCGATAATGCGCGGATCGTTGACGAAGGCGGTGTTGTTGTTGAAGTCGATCACGCCGAGTACGTTGTCCTCATCGGTGATGTTGCGGGCGAAGGCCGCCAGTTCCCACTGGCCATTGTCACCCGAATAACCGACCTTGAGCCCGCCCTCGATGCGGCTGCCGGCATTGAACTCACGGCTTTCGTAAAGGAGGAAGTTGGTCTCGCCGAGGTACACCCAGTCGGTGAAGATGAAGAACTCTCCCGAATTGCCGACCGGAATGCCGTAGCGGGCGGTGAAATCGCCGCTGAACTCGGGCGCATTGGGGAAAGGATTGCCGTCGATCAGGGCCCGCCGGCTGCCCCCGATGACGCGGGTCGGATCGGTCACGGTGCACTGTGCGCAGATGCCGACAGCAAGGTTAGAATCGACGATCTCGGTGTTGTTGTAGGCTACGCCGAGGGTCACAAGGAATTGCGGTGAAATCAGGAACGCGCCGTCGAATTCGAGGCCCCAGGCCTCGCCCTTGTTGGCGTTGACCAGCTGGATGAAGTTACCCGCGCCGCCCACGGCAGTGAGCTGCGGGTCTTCAACGGTGTAGTAATAGGCCGCGCCGTTCAGGCGCACGCGGCGATCAGCGATTTCGCTCTTGAAGCCCACCTCATAGGAGGTGATATTCTCGGACTGGGCGACCGAAGGCGCGCCGAAGAAGGCAATGTCGCGGCCCTGAATGGTCGGTCCGCGGAAGGAGTTAGCGACCTTGGCATAGACACTCGCATCGTCCGAGACATCTGCGAAGAGGCTGATGTCCCAGTCGAACTGGTCATCGCCGACACTGCGCGCCTGCCGCGGTGCGCCTGAGCGCACGAAGAAGTCCTTCTGATCGTCGGTATAGCGCAACCCCCCGGTAACGCGCAGGGTTTCGGTCAACTGATAGCCGACCTGACCGAACAGCGCCCAGGCCTCGTTGGTATGGTTGACAGTGGCCGGCGGCGGGAAAGTAAAGCCAACAGTCGTGACATCGAAGTCGCTGTCAAAATAGAAGCCGCCGACCTGCCAGGTGAGCGGGCCATCCCCGTCAGAAGCAAGGCGCACTTCCTGCGTGGTCTGCTTAAGGTCAATCGAGTCCTGTGTGTCGGCCGGGAACGGAATGAAGCCTGGACCCATGAACGGCAGGAAAGAGGCCCCGAAGCCGCCATCGATATCGCCGCGGCTCCGACCGTCGCTGGTCCAGTGGCTGGTGATCGAGGTCAGTGTCGCACCGTCGAACTCGTAGCTCGCGGTCAGCGTCGCGCCGAACTGCTGATATTTGGCTATGTTGCCGCCGCCGCCATCGTAGAACACCGTCCCGCGATCATAATTGTCGTTGAGGCGGTTGCTGCCCGGCGTGAACACGTTAGCGCGGAAGAAGGTTGAGGTGCCATCAAGATCGCGGAAATTGACGGCTGCCAGGAAGCTTGCGCGCTCGGTCGGGGTGAAGAGCAACTGACCACGCACCGCAACGTCAGCAAAGCCGCCGAGCACATCGTCCCGGCCGGTAAAGCCGTTGCTGACCCAGTCACCGCGGCGCTGGAGCTGGGCCGAGGCGCGAAACGCCAGCACATCCTTGGCAATCGAACCGCCAACTGCCCCGGTCAACGAAAACGTATCGAGGCTTCCGAAGGACAGCGCAGCGGCAACGCTGGTATCGTGGCTCGGCTTGATCGAATCGATCTTCACAATACCCGCCGGCGTGTTGCGGCCGAACAGCGTTCCCTGCGGGCCGCGCAAGACTTCGACCCGTTCGATGTCGAAGATTGGGAAGCTCTTGAGCGTCACGTTTTCGAGCACAACATCATCAAGCAGCACGGACACCGGCTGAGAGGCGGCAAGATCGAAATCGGTGTTGCCGAGGCCGCGAATATAGAAGCGCGGGGCAACGCGCCCGTTGGAGCTTTCAACGTTGAGACCCGGCGCCGAACCGGCCAGCGCCGTAATGTCGGCGGCACCACTGAAGATGGTTGCGACCCGGTCGGAATCGAGAATGTCTGCGGAAACCGGAACGTCCTGAAGATTTTCCTCGCGCCGGTTGGCGGTGACGATGATGGTTGCCAGCTGGCCTTCGGTTTCGGCAGCGGCCGCATCGTCCTGCGCAGCTGCCGGCACTGCGAGCCCGAAGGCGGCAGCAGCCAGAACGGTTGAACCGGCCGATGCAGCGCGGATTGCGGTAAAGCGATGAGACATCGAACAAGCCCCCTTGTTTGATCCGTTGAACGTTTTGAACTTGGCTGCGCGGTGGCAGTTTTGCGCGATTCGCGCGAGCAGCAAGGGCCGCAATGTTGCGCGCAAGCGACGGCTGAAGGGCGATCTTTGGTCAGTTGTTGCAACAAGGTTACAACCCTCTCCGATTGACGACCATATTATGACAAAATCATCCAAGGTTGAACAGGCTGCGATGGTGCAGAAGGCACGTGCATGCGATTGCGCCCCCATGGGCAGACGCTATAGCGAGCCCGCATCGGCGCAGCGCCGACACTCGAGACCAATGGAGCATCTGGCCATGCAAGTGCGCGTCCTCGTCCGTTTGAAGCCTGGCGTGCTCGATCCGCAAGGCCGCGCGGTGCATCACGCGCTCGAGGGGCTGGGTTTCGAGGGCGTAACTGACGTCCGGATCGGTCGGCTGATCGAGCTCGACGTTGCCGAGGGCACCGATCGTGCGGGTATCGCCGCCATGTGCGAAAAGCTGCTCGCCAACACCGTGATCGAGAACTTTACGATCGAGACCCTGGAAGGCCCACACTGATGGCCTTCCGCGCTGCTGTCATTACCTTCCCGGGTTCAAATTGCGATCGTGACATGGCAACGGCGCTCGAAGCGGTATCGGGCGCTGCGGCCATCCGAGTGTGGCATGGGGACAACGAGCTGCCGTCCAACCTTGACCTTGTCGCTTTGCCCGGCGGCTTTTCCTATGGCGACTATCTGCGCTCGGGAGCGATGGCGGCCACCAGCCCGATCATGCTTTCGGTGATCGCGGCAGCTCAGCGCGGCGTGCCGGTGCTGGGTGTGTGCAACGGCTTTCAGGTGCTAACCGAAGCGCGGCTGCTGCCGGGTGCGCTACTGCGCAATGCCGGACAGCGGTTTGTCTGCCGCACTGTAGCACTGAAGGTGGAAACGACCGCCTCGCCTTTCACCGCCAGCTATCACCATGGCGAGACGATCCGCGTGCCGATCGCGCATCATGATGGCAACTATTTCGCCGATAGCGAGACCCTTGACCGGCTTGAGGGCGAAGGCCGGGTCGCATTCCGCTATACCGAGCCGGTCAATGGCTCGGCGCGGGACATTGCCGGGGTGTTGAGCGCCAATGGCCGGGTGCTCGGGATGATGCCGCATCCCGAACGTGCGATTGAGCCAGCAGCGGTCGCATCGCTTGGCGGCGCTGATGGTCGGCGACTGTTCGAGAGCATCGTCACGAGGCTCGCAGCGGCCTGAACGGTCATGCGCACGAAGTCTTAGGCGCGCCGTTGCTCCGACACGTGGAACAGGCTGCGCGCATCTGACGCTGTCATCGGACGGCCGAAGTGGAACCCCTGAATCTTGTCGCAGCCGAGATTTCGGATCAAGTCGGCCTCTTCGGCGGTTTCGACACCTTCGGCCGTTGTGGTCATCTGCAGGCTCCTGGCCATGGCCACCACTGCATTAATGATGGCAAGGCTCTCCGCGCTGCCTTGCGCCGCACCCTGAACGAAGGTCCGATCAACCTTGATCGTCGAGAACTTGAGCTTGCGAAGGTAGCCAAGCGAGGAATAGCCGGTCCCGAAATCGTCGAGCGCTACCGAACAACCCAGTGCCATCACCTGTTCAAGTGCGGCGCGCGCCACACTCGCGTCGCGCAGAAAGATGCTTTCGGTCACCTCGACCTCAAGCCGATCAGGTCTAAGTCCGCTGGCAGCCAAGGCCTGCACGACCTCATCGTGGAAATCTGGCTCAAGCAGCTGTTCAGGCGAGACGTTAACATTGACCTTGACATGATCCGGCCAATTGCGCGCTTCTTCGCACGCTTTGCGCATGACCCATTGGCCAATCGGCACGATCAGACGGGTATCCTCCGCAAGCGGGATGAACTTGCCCGGGCTTACGAAGCCATGCTCTGCACTATTCCAGCGCACCAGCGCCTCAAAGCTGACCACCCTCTCGCTGCGAGCATCCACCACCGGCTGATAATGGAGCACCATCTCATCGCAGCCCAGAGCCTTGCGCAGGGCGACTTCAAGCTTGCGACGCTCCTCGGCTGTTGCATGCAGCATCGGCTCGAAGCGACAATGCTCACCGCCGCCCATGTCCTTGGCCTGGTATAGCGCAAGGTCAGCGTTGCGCATCATTTCCTCGACCGTAGCGCCGTCACGCGGACCATCAGCAGAGCCGACACTGGCACCGACGTAGAGCGTGTGATGATCGACCTGATAGGGCTCTGACAGTCGTTCGATGACGCGCCGGGCCAGATCGCCAACCATTTCCGGCGAGGTGATTTCGCGGATTACAATCGCAAACTCATCCCCACCGAGCCGACCACACCGCTGATTCTCGCCCATCAGCGATTGCAGGCGTGCGGAGACCCCGCCCAAGAGCTTGTCCCCGGTCATGTGGCCAAGCGAGTCATTGACCGCCTCGAAGCGGTCCAGATCGACCATCAACAGCGAACAGCGCGTGCGCCACTGCGCCGAATATTGCAGTGCTTCGCCAAGGGCTTCTGTCAACTGGAGACGATTGGGTAACTGCGTGAGCGTATCGAAGCGAGCCAGATAGGCAATCTCCTCGGACGATCTGCGCTGCTCGGTTACGTCAGAGCCGACCCCGCGAAAGCCGGTGAAGCGCCCCTGCTCGTCTCGCATCGGCGAGCCGGACAACTCCCACCAATGCTCCTCGCCATCAATCGAAACCTGCACCAGAATGTTTGAGAAGTGCTCGCGGTTCTTAAGGCGTTCGGCCAGGTCGTGGAGGCTGGGAGGAAAGTGTCCGCTCGCCCAGTTGTGCCCAGCCACCATTTCAAGCAATGGTTTGCCCTCAATCTCTGCCTGGGTCTTGCCAAGCGCATAGGCGAAGCGGGGCGACACATCGCGCAAGCGTCGAGCAGGGTCGATTTCCCAAAGCCAGTCGGCCTCGTTCTCTTCGAACTCGCGCAGCAGCAAGGAAACCACCGCGTCCTTTTCCACCACCGTCGTCTCGGCCAACCGCCCCTTGAGGAAGGTCGAGCGCACCTCGATCATTGCGACGAGACTGGCAATCGTAAAGAGCATGGATCCGCCCAGCGCCTGCCATTGGCCCTGCCAGGCGAGCGAGACGGCCACGCCCAGCCCCATGATCCCGATGTAGATCAATACGCTGAGCGGCGAGGTTGAGAACACGAAAGTCGACGAGACCATCAATGTGAGTACGATAAGCAGGATCATCGTCGCCTGCTCTGCGCCACCGATCAATGGAAACGCCAGCAGTGCGCCGACCCAGCATGCTGCAGAAGCAATCGAATTGATGACCTGCCAAGCTTCCAGCATTCGCGGGCTGATTTTCGCTTGAGGATCAGCCAGCATGAGATCGGTTTGCCGCGACTTATAGAGGATGAAGGCCAAGAGCGCGGCCCAGGGCGCGACGATCTCAAGACCGACCAAAGGCGCAAAGATCGAGGCGACGAACGCCGCGACCAGCACATTCGCGAGCAAACGGTTGCGGCTCGCTTGGGCCAGCTCGGCATGTTCGTCCCCGCGCAGCCGCGTTGGATCGAACGCCGGGTTGTGCGACAGGCCAAGCACGTCGGAAATCCGCAATTCAACGGCTTGCGCCGACGCAGGGGACTTTTGGTTCTTGGCCATCGGCGAGGCTATACCTGCCAATGGTTAGATTGGCGTTAAGTTACGGGGACTCTCAGCTGCACGATCGCCCTACGCACGAGCCCCCGTGCTATTCGACCGTGACCGACTTGGCGAGGTTGCGTGGCTGATCGACATCAGTCCCCTTCACTACGGCGACATGGTAGGCAAGCAATTGCACGGGAACGGCATAGACCAGCGGCACGATCAGCGGGTGAACAACCGGCATCTCGATCGTCGCGATGCAACCCTCGCCCGCCTCGGCGATGCCCGCCGCATCGGAGATCAGCACCACCTGACCGCCGCGCGCGCGGACTTCCTCCATATTCGAGACCGTCTTTTCAAATAGCGGGCCCGACGGGGCAATCACCACCACCGGCACAGCATCGTCGATGAGCGCGATAGGGCCGTGCTTCATCTCGCCAGCGGCGTAGCCCTCAGCGTGGATATAGCTGATTTCCTTGAGCTTCAGTGCGCCTTCCAGGGCGAGCGGATAGTCCTGCCCGCGCCCGAGATAGAGCACGTCGCGCGCCGGAGCGATGAGGTGTGCCATCGCTGCAATATCATCGTCATAGATGAGCGCCGCGTTGAGCGCCGCAGGGGCTTCAAGCAGATGTCGGACGATTTCCGCTTCAGCCTCGCGGTCCAACCGCCCCTTCTTGACCGCCATATGCGTCGCCAGCGCCGCCAGCACGGCGAGCTGGCACGTAAATGCCTTGGTCGAAGCCACGCCAATCTCCGGCCCTGCATGGGTTGGCAGCAAGAGATCGGCCTCACGCGCCATGGTGCTGGTCGGCACGTTGACGACGACGCCAATGGTTTGACCGTTGGCCTTGCAGTGGCGCAGCGCCGCCAGCGTGTCGGCAGTCTCCCCACTCTGCGAGATAAACAGCGCAAGCCCGCCGTCCTCAAGTACCGGATTTCGATAGCGGAATTCCGAGGCAACATCGATATCGACTGGCACCCGTGCGAATTGTTCGAACCAGTACTTCGCCACCATTCCGGCGTAGAACGAGGTGCCACATGCAACAATCGTAAGGCGGCGGATGCTGGAGAGATCGAAATCGATCTGAGGCAGCGCCACCGAATTGTCCGAGCGGCGCAGATAGGAAGCGAGTGTTTGCGCGACCACGGTCGGCTGCTCGTAAATCTCCTTCTGCATGAAGTGCCGGTAGTTGCCTTTCTCGACCATCGCGGCGGAGGCACCCGACGTCTGGATGGCGCGAACGACAGGGGTATTGGCGGCATCTAAGATCTCGGCACTGCCGCGCCGGATCACCACCCAATCGCCTTCATCGAGATAGGCAATCCGCTGCGTCAGCGGGGCCAGAGCTAGAGCATCCGAGCCAAGATACATCTCGCTCCCCTGAGCATCATCGCCATAACCCACCACGAGCGGCGAACCCAAGCGCGCGCCAATCAAGAGCTCTGGGTGCTGACGGAAGGCAATCGCCAGCGCAAAGGCACCGCGCAGACGGGGCAGCACACCACGCACAGCCTCGATCGGATCGGCGCCGGCCTCCACTTCGGCGGAGATCAGATGAGCAACCACCTCGCTGTCCGTCTCGCTCTCGAACACACGGCCCCGCGCCGCTAGTTCGCTACGCAGCTCCTTGAAGTTCTCGATGATGCCGTTGTGGACCAGAGCCACCTCGCCGGTCGCATGCGGGTGGGCATTGGCAGCTGTTGGCGCTCCGTGGGTCGCCCAACGGGTGTGAGCAATGCCCACTTGCCCCGGCGCAGGATCGCCAGCCAGCACCGTTACCAGGTTAGCCAGTCGCCCTTCGGCCCTTCGGCGCACCAGCACGCCATCGTGGAGAGTGCAAATGCCGGCGCTGTCATAGCCCCGATATTCCATGCGCTTAAGCCCATCGACCAGCCGATCAGCGACACTGGAGCTGCCCACAATCCCGACAATACCGCACATTACGTTGGTCTTCCCTTCTAGCCCTTATCGTCGCTCTAGCTGGGCGCATCTTCAGCGCACAAGCCCTGCGATAACGCGGTGTGATCAGCTTAGGAAAAAAACAACCATTCCGCCCTATTCACCATTTTCGGTTACGCACCTTTCGTTTCAGTGAAGCGAAGTGCGAAAGTTCGATTGAGACCCTTGGGGGCTTGGAATGAGCGCATTCGGCAAAAAGGGTAATGCAAGCGGAGCAGTGTCGGGGGGGCGGCCCGCGTTTGGTGTCGCGCGCCCCATGAAGGGTGCGGGCGCAGCAGCTCGGGGCGGAGAGCAGTTTCCGCCGCTTCCGGGAGAGGCCGCAGCGCTTGCGCCCGCCGCCGCGCCTAAGTCCGCCACGTCGCGTCCTGCCACAACGTCCGAGGCGATCGACCGCCTCAACGAGCGGATGGCGGCGGTCAACGAGTCCAATTCCGAAGTTGGCGGCTTTGAAGCCAGCGTTCACAAGATCAAGGAACAGGTGCTCCCGCGCCTGCTCGAACGTGTCGACCCCGAAGCGGCAGCGACACTTTCAAAGGAAGAACTCTCCGAGGAATTCCGCCCGATCATTCTGGAAGTGCTCGCCGAGCTTAAGGTCACGCTGAACCGGCGCGAACAATTTGCTCTGGAAAAGGTGCTTATCGACGAGTTGCTTGGCTTTGGCCCGCTCGAAGAGCTGCTGAACGATCCGGACGTGTCCGACATCATGGTCAACGGGCCCGATCAGACCTACATCGAAAAGAAGGGCAAGCTGCAGCTCGCCCCGATCCGCTTCCGCGACGAACAGCATCTGTTCCAGATCGCCCAGCGCATCGTGAACCAGGTCGGCCGCCGCGTTGACCAGACCACGCCGCTGGCTGACGCCCGCCTGAAGGACGGCTCCCGTGTGAACGTGATCGTGCCGCCGCTCAGCCTGCGCGGCACAGCGATCTCAATTCGTAAGTTTTCCGAAAAGCCGATCACCATCGATATGCTGCGCGATTTCGGCTCGATGTCGGACAAGATGGCGACCGCGCTCAAGATCGCGGGCGCTTGCCGGATGAACATTGTCATCTCGGGCGGCACGGGTTCGGGCAAGACAACGATGCTGAACGCCCTGTCGAAAATGATCGACCCGGGCGAGCGCGTGCTAACCATCGAAGACGCGGCGGAACTTCGCCTGCAACAGCCGCACTGGCTGCCGCTTGAAACCCGCCCGCCGAACCTCGAAGGCCAAGGCGCGATCACCATCGGCGACCTCGTCAAGAACGCGCTGCGTATGCGCCCGGACCGCATCATTCTCGGGGAAATTGGCGGCGCGGAGTGTTTCGATCTCCTCGCAGCGATAAACACCGGCCACGATGGCTCAATGTGTACACTCCACGCCAACTCGCCGCGCGAGTGCCTTGGTCGTATGGAAAACATGATCCTGATGGGTGACATCAAGATCCCCAAGGAAGCCATCAGCCGTCAGATCGCCGAATCGGTCGATATCATCGTGCAGGTGAAGCGTCTGCGCGACGGTTCGCGCCGCACCACCAACATCACCGAAGTGATCGGGATGGAAGGCGACGTGATCGTGACGCAGGAGCTGTTCAAGTTCGAATATCTCGACGAGACCGACGACGGGAAGATCCTCGGTGAATTCCGCTCGTCGGGCCTGCGCCCCTATACGCTCGAAAAGGCGCGGCAATTCGGGTTTGATCAGGCTTATCTGGAGGCCTGCCTGTAAAGGCAACCTTGACACGTTGTACGTCAAGACACACCTGACTGTCAGGACAGGCCTGACAGGAGGTAATGATGTCACTGTTAACCTGCTCGTTCTGCGGCAAATCCGAACGAGAAATTGAAAAGCTGGCAGCTGGTCCCGGCGGCCTTCACATCTGCAATGAATGCGTCGACGTGTGCAATCTCGTCATGCAGGGTGCGTCGGTGCCCGCCGATGCATTCGATCCGCACGCCTCGCCGACCGAACGGCTGCTCGGGGCGCTGGCGGGTCTGGAGGCAACCTTGGAAGCTTACCGAAAGCATCTCGCTAACGCAGTCGATGCCCTTCGCCAACGCGGCGTGAGCTGGGCTCAGATCGCACAACCTCTCGGGGTTTCCCGCCAGGCAGCGTGGGAAAGGTTCAGCTGAAGGCTCGGTCGGGCGAGCTACAAGGCGCTAATGACCCCGGGCAAACCCATTGCCAGGCATCCGCCGCCCAATATCGCTGCGAGCATGAAGAGACCGGTCCACGGCACCCAACCCACCTGATCGAGCCGCACGAGATCGCGCAAGCGCGTCCGTCGGCGCTCCATGAGCGAGAAGAAACCCGCGATCAGCCACAGGCCCGCGCCGGTCCACGCCAACTGCGCGGCATCGCTGAGCAGTTCGAATTGCGCGATCACATTCATTGTGCGCCGATGTAGGCGCGCGCGCCGCTTGCGCAATACCGGGCGCTCGGCCAAGCCATCATGCGATGGATGGCACAATCGCCCGGCCCCGGCCCCTCCTCGCGCTCGGCGTGCGGCTGCTGGCTGCCTTTGCGCTCGCGACCATGGGCATGCTGGTGAAACTCGCAGGCGAGCGGGGCGCGCATCTGTTTGAACTGATCTTCTGGCGCCAGCTCCTCACCGTGATCCTGCTTGGCGGAGGAATGGCGCTGACCGGGCAGCTGGCGCGGCTGCGAACCCAGCGCCTCCCGGCCCATGCCCGCCGCGCCGCATCCGGATTGTTCGGGATGATGTTCACCTATGGCGCAGTGCTGCTGCTCCCGCTGGCGGAGGCTACCACACTGGGCTTTACCGCCCCGGTCTTTGCCGTGCTGATTGCGATCGTCATGCTGCATGAAAAGATTGGACCATATCGCTGGGGCGCGGTGGCAATGGGCTTTGCCGGGGTGATTGTGGTGATGCAGCCCTTTGGCGGATTTCATGAAGGCGTGACGCTGGCAGGCATTGCAGTCGGCCTTGTCGCGCCGTTTATGGTGGCGCTGATCAGCTTCCAAATTCAGGACCTCAACGCCACCGAGAACCCGTGGAGCATTGTCTTCTGGTTTGCTCTGCTGACCGCGCCCGTCGCAGCCCTGGCCATGCCCTTCGTCGCGGCAGCCCATGATCCACTGACCTGGGCGCTGATCCTTGGCATGGGGCTCATTGGCGCGGGGGCGCAGATGCTGCTCACTACCTCGCTGCGCTTTGGCTCTGCGGCGGTGATCCTGCTGATGGACTATACCGCGTTGCTATGGGCGAGCTTCTATGGCTACACCATCTTTGACCGCGCCGCGCCCGCCAGCCTGTGGCTCGGCGCGCCCCTGATCATTGCCGCCGGACTGTTGATCGCCTGGCGCGAGCGGCAGTTGGCCAAAACAAGTCGTGCCGCTTCAGCGGCAAGTCAGCAATAGGCTGCCAGTTTGATCCATGAAGCTGCGCACGAAAGGATGATGCCCGATGATTCGCACCGCCATGATGGCGCTCGCTATGGCCGCGCTGACGCTCACCACGACCGCATGCAATACCGTCGAAGGCGTGGGCGAGGATATCAAGTCGGTGGGCCGCGCGGGCAAGCGCGCCATCGACTGATTTCACCTGTAAACCAGCATGATGTTATTGGCTGGCAGAGCGTAACGCGCGCTCCGGGCAAAGCCATGCTGAGCCGCTACCTCGCCAAGCTCCTCAGCGATCCGCAGTCCCCAAAGCGGGTTGCGCGACCTGAGGCTCGCATCGAAACCGAGGTTCGAGGGCGCGGTCTCCACCCCTTCTTCCCGGTAGGGGCCATAAAGGATCAGCGGTCCGCCCGCGCTGCTCAATACCTGTGCAGCACCCCGGAAAAGCCCGAGGGTCGCCTCCCACGGACTGATATGGACCATGTTGATGCACAATATTGCGCCAGCTTCGGTCACCGGCCAGCGATCCGGGGCTGCCGCATCAAGCAGCAAAGGCGCAGCGAGGTTATCGCCGGCATAGTCCTGACCATAGGCCGCAATCGAGGCGAGGGCATCGGCTGACGGGTCGGTAGGCAGCCAACGCAGCGCCGGGAAGCGCGCGGCAAAGAACACTGCGTGTTCTCCGGTCCCTGCCGCAATCTCGAGCACCGTGCCGCTGGCGGGCAACTCGCGCGCCAGCACCTCGGCAATCGGTTCGCGGTTGCGCAAGGTGGCTGGGGCGTGCTGTTTCACCTCAGCAGGCCTCCCATTAGCTCACCTGTCGTTCCTGGCCTTCCCAATAGGGCGCGCGCAATTCACGCCGCAGGATCTTGCCCGAAGCATTGCGCGGCATGAGCGGAATCACATCGACGCTCTTGGGTGCCTTGAAGGCTGCGATCCGCTCGCGCGTCCACGCGATCACATCGGCTTCGTTGACCTCGTGCCCGGGCTTGGCGACGACGCAGGCCTTGACCTCCTCGCCCCACTTCGCGCTCGGTACACCGATCACCGCGACCTCGGCGATGGCAGGGTGGCCATAGATCGCGCTTTCGACTTCGGCCGGGTAGACGTTCTCGCCGCCCGAGATAATCATGTCCTTGATCCGGTCCTGAATGTAGACATAGCCGTCCTCGTCCATCACCCCAGCATCGCCCGTATGCAGCCAGCCGTCCGCATCGATGGTCTTGGCGGTGGCTTCGGGCAGCTTCCAATAGCCCGGCGTATTGGACGGCGAGAGGATGCACACCTCGCCGATTTCGCCGCGCGGCACCTCGACATTGTCAGGCCCGCGCACTTCGATTGCGACCCCAGGGCAGGCCTTGCCCGCCGAACGCATACGCTGATTGCCTTCAAGGCTATGGTCCTCGGGCGGCAGGATCGAAATCGTGCCCGCCGTTTCGGTCATGCCGTAGGCTTGCAGGAACCCCGTGGTCGGCATGGTGCCCACCGCCTCCTTGAGCAATTCCAAGGGCATGGGTGCCGCGCCATACATCAGGTATTTAAGATTGCTGAAATCGGTGGTCGCCGCGCGCGGATGCTGGACCACCATTTGCAGGGCGGCCGGAACGACGAACATATGGGTTGCCCCCGCTTCGATCGCTTCGAGCACGCCAACCGGCGAGAACTCGGCCTGCACCAGACTGCGGACTCCGTTCGAGATAGCGATGTTGACGAGCCCTGTGCCACCAATATGCGCACAGGGCATTGCGACCAGCATGCAATCGCCCGGCTCGTAGAACTGCCAGTCCAGCTCGGCCTCACAACCCGCTTCACGCAGACCGAGCAGGTTGACGTTCGACAGCATGGCTCCCTTGGGATTGCCGGTGGTGCCCGAGGTGTAAAGCTGAAGCACCGGATCATGCGGCGAAGGCGGCGTGTAGTGCGCAGGCTCAAAGCCGCCTGCGGCCGTGCGCGCGGCTTCAGCCTCGATCACTTCGGGGTTGGCGGGAACATCGGCTGCCACCTGATGCGCTGTATCGATGAAGTCAGCATCAGCGAACAGCAACTTTGCGTCCGTGTCGGTCAGGATATAGGCGATCTCACGCGGGGCGAGGCGCCAGCCAATCGGCACCATCACCGCCCCCATCCGCGCCGCAGCGATATAGATCAGGAGATAGATGTCCCGGTTCTTGCCCAGCCACGCAACGCGGTCACCTGCCGCAATGCCGCGCGCCTGCATCAGCGCAATCAGCTGGCGGGTAAGCACATCTGCCTGATGATAGCTCGTGACGCGGCCTTCCTGATCAAAGGCCGGGCCGTCAGGCCGCTCCTTCGCCCAGAAGTGCATGATTTCATCGAACGTCGAAAAGGCGTGGTAGGCATTACGCGCCATGGCTGTGCACTCTCCAAAAACTGAACTGGGAGCGTTATGCGCATGGCTGCGGGCCGGTAAACCCGCGTTTTTGGAAGGGCTAGCGGAACCGACCTTGCCGTCGCGCCGCCGGTTCGCGCAAGAGCAGCCATAGTCCGAGGCCAAGCGGCCCAGCGATAAAGGTCGCGAGCAAGATCGGAGCCTGGATCAGCCGCGAGATGGTCTTGGCGTCGCCATCGCGCGCGATCCACAGGCCAACGAACAGATCAAAGGCGAGGTAATGGGTCCAGCCGATCGTAACGCCGGCATCGCTGGCGAAGATTGAGCGCACCCCGGCGATGGTGGTGAAATCCGCGCCGCCTCCCTGGGGATTGGGAATGAGCCCACTGATGAGCCCGATCAGTCCGATCGCATAGATCAGGCAGAGCACGCCGACACCCAGATAGAGCACAGCCGAAAGCAGCGCTGGCCAGCG
>JBJTTE010000302.1:0-3213 GCA_046080005.1 Erythrobacter sp. | reverse complement strand
GCAGTGGACCGCGGGGACGGGGGTGGACAGCAACATGTTCAGCCGGATCATGGCGCCGCTCAGCCAGTCGGAGAAGTTTGACGCGGCGCGCTATATCCGCACCTATGTGCCCGAATTGAGTGGGTTGGATGAGCCTTATGTCCACGATCCCGAGGAATTCGGGCGGCGACCCGTAGGCTATCCGCGCAAGATCGTGCCGCACAAATTCGCCCGTGAACGCGCGCTGGCGGCCCTCAAGACACTCAAAGCTGCCTGACACGGGGCTTGCCCCAACGGGCTGCTCGCGCCTATGCCCCGCGCAACAAGAGAGCGGGAGAGTGACATGATGGGTGTAATAAAGGGCGCGGCTTCGGGCCTGGTGCTGGCAGCGCTGCTGGCTTCGGTGGGCGTCAGCGCGAAGGACGAGGGCGCCGCTGCGCCTGCCGCGCGCCTCACCCAGCCGCCACCGCGCGAAATGGCCGATCTGCAGGTGCTGTTCTGGACCGATGCGCAGCGCAGCGAGCGTTTCCGGGCGATGGAGCAATGGTTCGCCGGGCACGAAGTGCCGGCGGCTGCGGCGCCGCGCGCGCTGCCCAAGGGTAAGCCGCTACCCAAGCGGCTGCGGGCCGAACCGAAGGCGTTGATCGCCGAGACCAGCACCGCCGGGATCATGGTGCTGGAAGACGGCAAGGTGCGCTTCGAAGGCTATGGCCTGGGGCTGGGGCCAAAGGATCGCTGGACCAGCTTCTCGGTCGCCAAGAGCTTTACCTCAACGCTGCTCGGCGCGGCGGTCAAGGATGGCTTTATCGCCAGTCTCGATGATCCAGTGACGAAGTATATCCCGGGCCTTGCGGGCAGCGCCTATGAGGGCGTGACGGTGCGCCAGCTCGCCACCATGACCAGCGGCGTGAAGTGGAACGAGGATTACACTGATCCGAACAGCGATGTTGCGCGGATGAACCTGTTTGTCGCCGAATTCGGTCCCGATGCGATCGTTGCGCAGATGAAGGCGCTCCCGCGTGAGGCGGAGCCGGGCAGCAAGTGGGTCTACAAGACCGGCGAAACCAATCTGATCGGCGTGCTGGTCGAAAATGCGGTGGGCAAGCCGTTGGCGGAATATGCCAAGACGAAGATTATCGATCCGGCGGGGCTGGAAGGCGGCCTGTTCTGGATGGTTGATCCACGCCAGGGGAGTATCGGCGGGTGTTGCCTCTCGATCAGGCTGGCAGATTATGCGCGGGTGGGGCAATTCGCGCTGGAAGGCGGCAAGGGCACCGTGCCAGAGGGTTGGTTTGCCGAGGCAGGGGCCGCGCAGGTCGATTTCGCTCCTCAGGAGCCGGGCTTTGGTTACGGCTATCAGTGGTGGACCTATCCCGGCGGCGCTTACGGGGCGCAGGGCATCTTCGGGCAGGGGATCACGCTGGTGCCGGCGAAGGGGCTGGTGATCGCCTATGTCGGCAACTGGGCGCAGGCAAGCGGCGGCCCTGAGCGGGATCGCTTCCTCGCGATCAGCCAGACAATCGCTGACAGCATAAAGTAGCGTGAGGCCAAGCGGCAATTGCAGGGCGCCAGAGCGCGGTTAGACCCCGGCTTGACCCGCTCTAGGCCCCCCCTAGACCCCCCTTCGACCCCGCTTATTGCGATGTTTCGCGTGAAACATTGCCGGTTTTGGCGAGTGGCGGGGGGTGGGTCAGATGACCTGACGACTGACCGCGAGATTGCTGTAACGATTGCAGCACATTGTCGTGGACGATCGGGCTAAGCAGGTCGCTGAAGGCGCAGCCGGCGATGCAACTGTCCCACCACACGACCTCGGCCTGCAGCGATTCGAGACCGGGCAGGGTCAGCCAGCAAGTCTGGCCTTGAAACATCCGGTTGATCGCCGAAGCCGAAAAGCCCGAGATCGACAGGTCATGCACCACGCTCTGGAAGGCGCGGCCACCGGACGCGCGGAGCGTTGCGGGGATGGTCAATCGCTGGCGGGGGCCGGAACGGTCTTCCTGCGATGCGATTCGATAGGGATCGCAATTCTGAGGCATTGGCGTAATACCTTGAAATCGATGCCTTTGGTCTCACGTTGCGAATTGGTCGACGCACAATGTCACGCCTCGCCCCTTAAGCGATTGCTACCGGGGATGGTTGACGCCGATTTAAGGACGCTGCGCCGCGATGGGGCGCGGCACCGGCTTAGTCGATCCGCTCGCGGTGCAGGCCTTCGAACCCGCCGACGAGCAGCGCAACCAAGCGGTCAGCGACCACTTCGGGCGGCTTGAGCTTGGCGGGATCTTCGCCCGGATAGGCCCGCGCGCGCATTTCGGTGCGGGTTGCGCCGGGATCGATCAGCGCGACGCGCAGCGGGCTAAGCCGCTCGACCTCGGCGGCGTAGGTGGCGAGCAGGTTCTCAAACGCGGCCTTGGTCGCACCGTAAGCGCCCCAATAGGGCCGCGGGGCGGCGGCGACCGAGCTGGTGAGACCGATGATCCGCCCAGCGGCGGCGCGGCGCAGGATCGGATCGAACCCGGCGAGCAGCGCCTGCGTGGCGACGACATTGGTCAGCAGCGCCTGGTTGAACGGCTTGGGCTCGATCTGATGGGTCGGCGTGAGCTCGGGCAGATAGGCAGCGGCGAGCACCATGATATCAAGGGTTTGCCAGCGTCCCGCAATGGCATTGGCAAGGCGGGTGACAGCGTCGGGCTCGGTCAGATCGACCGGCGCGATGGTCGAAGTGCCACCGAGGGTGTGGATTTCGTCCTCCACCTCTTCGAGCGCCTTGACCTTGCGCGCGACGAGAATGACGTGCGCGCCAGCTGCGGCGAGCGCCTTGGCGGTGGCGGCACCGATGCCCCGGCTTGCACCCGTGACGAGCGCGGTTTGGCCGGCCAGCGGCTTGGTCGTATCGGTCATGGTTGGTCAGGCAGCCTTGGGATCAGCAAAGGGAAGCTCGACGCTCTTGGCCTCGCTGAGGGCGAGATCGGTCAAGGAGGTCGGATAGTCGCCCGTAAAGCAGGCGTCGCAGAATTGCGGGCAGGCATGATCGCGGCCCTGCTTGCCGACCGCACGATAGAGCCCGTCTATCGAGATGAAGGCGAGGCTATTGGCCTTGATGAACTTGCGCATCGGCTCAAGCTCCATCTGGGCGGCCAGCAGCTTGGAGCGTTCGGGCGTGTCGACCCCGTAAAAGCACGAATGCACGGTCGGGGGGCTGGCGACCCGGAAATGGACTTCGGCGGCGCC
>JBJTTE010000301.1:0-9142 GCA_046080005.1 Erythrobacter sp. | reverse complement strand
GCGTTTCGGGCAAGCTTGCGCTCTCCGGCGCTTGGGAGCTGACCGCAAAGCACGGTTGGTTCGGCGGCTTTTCCGCGCTGGTCCAAGGTGACGGGCAAACATTGATTGCCGGGACCGATCGTGGCTTCCGGCTCAATCTCGACCTCTCCGGCGATGTGCCCCGCGCGGTACCGGGCAGCTTCCGCTTTGTTGGCCTGTCCGGGCGTGGCCGCGAGGAAGTGATCGACCTTGAATCCCTCACGCGCGATCCGGCCAGCGGGACAGTGTGGGCGGGGTTTGAAAACCGGAACTTCGTATCCCGCTGGGCGGTGGACGGGACGCGGACCATCGTCGCACCGCCCGCCATGGCTGAGTGGAGCAGGAACAGCGGAGCCGAAACACTGGAACGTCTCGCTGATGGCCGCTTCCTGATGATCGCCGAGGGGACCGAGCGGGGCAGCGACACACTGCATCAGGGCCTGCTGTTCCCCGCTGACCCGGTGGCAGGCAGCGAACCGGACCGTTTCCGCTTTGCTGCGCCCGCCGATTTCGACCCGGTCGACGCGGCCCAGCTGCCCGACGGGCGGGCGCTGATCCTGCTGCGGCGGGTGGGTTATGCCATCCCGGCGAAATTCGATACAGCGGTCGCGATCGCCGATCCTCGGCTCATCCGGGCCGACAGGCCATGGCAGGCCGAGGTGCTCGCCCGGCTCGAGGGCGGGATCTTCGCCGACAATTTCGAAGGGATCGCCTATGTCGGCTCAGCCACAGACCCGTCGCGCGGTGCGATATGGCTGATTTCCGACGACAATATGTCGCTATTCCAGCGCACGCTGCTGGTGCGGTTCGATTGGCACAGCGCCGCCATCCGCTAACGAAAAAGCGCCCGGAAATCCGAGCGCTTCACCGTGTGTGTCTGATCGCCGCGAACGGCGAGAGGAAGCTTAGGCCGCAGCCTGCGCCTTGATCAGCTCGCGCTTCACCTTCTGCGCGTTGGCCGAAAGCTTGTCGTCGCTGGTCTTGAGCAGCCAGTTGTCGAGCCCGCCATTATGCTCGACCGAGCGCAGGCCATGGGTCGAGACGCGGAACTTGAAGCTGCGCGCGAGCTTCTCGCTCATCAGCGTAACGTTCTGAAGGTTCGGCAAGAACACGCGCTTGGTCTTGTTGTTGGCGTGGCTCACATTGTGGCCGACCTGGCGGCCCTTGCCGGTCAGTTCGCAGATGCGCGACATGGTGTGTCTCTTCTCGTAAAAGCGGAGCCTGAGCTCGGGGCTAGGCTGGGAAAGCGGCGCGCATAACGGGGCAAGGCCGAATCGTCAAGCAAGTTGCGCAGCCCCTCCGCCCCGGCTAGCCGCAAGCGGATGAACACCTGGCCGCTCCCTCTGCCGATGCAACGCGCGCTCGATGCTGCGCGGGCCGCAGCCGATCAAGGCGAAGTGCCGATTGGCGCGGTGATCGTCAAGGATGGCGCGGTGATCGCCGAGGCGCATAATGCACCGCGCACCGACCATGACCCCACTGCCCATGCCGAGATCCTCGCGATCCGCCGCGCCGCAGCTGCCTTGGGCGATGAGCGTCTGACCGGCTGCGAGCTGTGGGTCACGCTTGAGCCTTGCGCGATGTGCGCAGGCGCCATTGCCCATGCGCGGATAGCGCGGCTCTATTACGCCGCGAGCGATCCCAAGGGCGGCGCGGTCGAACACGGCGCGCGGGTGTTCGACCAGCCCCAGTGCCTCCACCGCCCCGAGGTCTATGCGGGGATCGGCGAGGCCGAGGCGGCGGATTTGCTGCGGGGGTTCTTCAGAGAGCGGCGCTAGGATCGCTCTCCTTGCGTGTTCGGTCACGGACGATATAGCGCAGATATGGATCGGCAACCGAGCGTTGTGGGGCATCAAAGCGTGATGGTTGAAGACAACCCCAAGGGCCGCCTCGTCTACGATTTCGGCATGGATAGCAGGGAAGATACTGAATACTACCTCGAACGCGGCTTTCGCGTGGTCGTGGTTGAAGCCGACCCAGCCATGTGTGCCGAAGCCGAAGAGCGGTTTTGCGCAGAGATCGCCGACGGGTCGCTGGTGGTCGTCAACAAGGCGATCGGGCGTGAGCGCGGCACCTTCACGTTCCACGTCTGCGACACGATGAGTGCTTGGAGCACGGCATCCGACACTCTGCGGGACCACTGGATGGCGCACGGGGCGAGCTTCCATACAATCGAGGTCGAATTCGTCAACGCCGGCGATCTGATCGCCGCTTTTGGCGAACCCTATTACGTCAAGATCGATATCGAGGGCCATGATCAGATCTGCCTTGATCAGCTGCATGCTGCAGGAGTGTGTCCGACCTGGGTATCGCTTGAACTCGACCTCAAGCGGTCGAACGAGGCACTCGCGACACTGCAGAAGATGGGATTTGACCGCTTCACGCGGGTCAACCAGGCGAAAGTCCCCGAACAGCGGATCCCGCCGACCAGCACCGAGGGCCGGTATGTCGACTACCGGTTCTGCATAGGGCACACTGGGCTGTTCGGTTCGGATCTCGACCAACCATCGCTTGCCCTGCATCAGATCCGGCAAAAGCTGCGGGTGATACGGTGGCAAGGCAAGGCGGCAAAATTGGTCACGATGCTAGGCCGGATCATTCATGGCGTGCCCGACCCTGCGACCCTGTTTCCGGCCAATCAGACCTGGTACGACCTCCACGCAAGCCGGAGTTGAAGCAGGGGCATCTCGGACGTAACAGGCTTCACAACCCCCGCCAGATCTTCGCCGCCGCGCGGGCGGCGGCGCAGGCGGGCGAAGTGCCGATTGGCGCGGTGATCGTCAAGGACGGCGCGGTCATCGCCGAAGCGCACAACTCCCCCCGCGCCGACCATGACCCCACCGCCCACGCCGAAATCCTTGCAATCCGCCGCGCGGCGCAATTGCTGGGCGATGAGCGCCTCACGGGGTGCGAGCTGTGGGTCACGCTCGAGCCCTGCGCGATGTGCGCGGGCGCCATCGCCCACGCCCGGATCGCCCGGCTCTATTACGCCGCAAGCGACAGCATCATCACCTTGCCCAATGGAGCGGAGGTCGATGGCTATGTCATCGCCGACGCGCAAGCGAGCTATGAAGTCGCTGGCATCCGCATCGGCCTCAGGATCGATAACCTGTTGGGTGAAGACTATTTCGTCCCGTACCAGTATTTCGCACAGGACGTGGTGCGCCCCGGCAACCCGCGCTCGGCCTTCGTCACGCTCGGCTTCGAACTTTGAAAGGAGACGTACCCATGACCCTTGATAGACGCGCCCTGATCGGCGGAATGACCGGGGCGGCCCTGTTCGCCCCATTCCTCGCGATTGAACGAGCGATGGCCCAGAACGCTGCGAGGCATGCCGGGCACACGCCAGCCGCCGGATCACCCAGCCTGGAAGAGCAGGAGGCGATGGCCGCGCGCCATGACACCGCGATGCAGGAGCTGTTCGGCGAGAACCTGTTCAAGAACGAGCAGATCGCAATGCTGCTATATCCGGGCTTCACCGCCTTGGATCTGGTTGGACCGCATTACTTCTTCGCCTGCCTGTTCGGGGCGAAGGTGCATCTGGTGACGACGGGCACCGACCTTGCGCCGGTTGCTTCGGACCTCGGCCTTGCGATTTCGCCCACGGTGACACTGGAGGACACCCCGGCCGATCTCGACGTGCTGTTTGTCCCCGGCGGCACCACCGGCACGATGAAGGTGATGAGGTCGGAACGCACCATGGCCTGGGTGAAGGACCGCGCCGCGCGCGCCAAGCACATCACCAGCGTCTGCACCGGCTCGATGATCCTCGGCAAGGCCGGGGTGCTCAAGGGCAAGCGCGCCACCTCACACTGGGCGGCTTTCCCGGTGCTGGAGGATTTCGGCGCGATCCCGGTCAATCAGCGGGTGGTGAAGGATGGCAACATCCTGACCGGCGCGGGCGTTTCGGCGGGGCTCGACTTTGCGATAGCGCTGACCGAGCAGCTGCGCGGGCGCAACTATGCCGAGGCGCTGGTGCTGCAAGCCGAGTATGCGCCCGAACCGCCGATTGTGGCCGGTTCCATGACCACGGCCTCACCGCCCGTTGGCAACATGATGGGCCAGATGTTCGCGCCCCTAGCCGACCAGTTCAGGGCGCTGGCAAGGGGTTAGGCCTTCGCTGAAGGATCAACGCTTTCGCCCCGTCACAGCCCGCGCCAGATTTTCGCTGCGACGCCATTTTTGGCACCCCAGCGTGAGGCCTGGCAGGTGGCGGGACGGAAGCGTTTGGAATAGCACAGCCGGATTTCCTCGAGCCACCCACGCTCGTTGAGCTTCACCCCGATCGCGCTTTCGGGCCATCCGGGGTTGGCATCGGCAAAGGCCGCGCGGATGCGTCCGGCGGTGAGCCCGTCCTCACGGCTGATGCGGTCATAATCGGGCAGGCGCAGACCGCCGCGCAGGATCGCGATCACCTTGAGGTAATTGGCCGGGCGCTTGACCATGCAGCTGCCGTGCTTGGCCCATTGGCGCGCCACCAGCCGCTCCGAAGGCATGAGGCACATCGCGCCGCGAATATCGGCGGGGGTGAGCGCGTTCTGGGCCTCGCACCATTGCGGCCAGCTCTTGCCGCCTTCGGGCCACAGCCCGTGGACCACGAGGCCAAAGCGCCCGCTCTTGCCGCCGCATTGGAAGGCATGGCTGCGATCATCGACGCGCGGCTTGCAGAACTCCGGGCTCCAGCTGAGCGCCATGGTGTACCCTGTCACTGCCATGGTCCGGCGCGGAGCATCGGGGGTGATGGTCGGGACCCGGGTCACCAGTGGCGCGCGGCACTGATAGGCCTGCGCGTGCGCGGCTGCGGGGAGTGCCAGCGCGAGGGCGAAAGCCAGCGCGGCGCGCAGACTATTCAAACACCGCAGGGCCATCCTCCTCATCCTGCGGCAGGCGGGCAAACCACCGTCCCGCCTGCGCGGTCAGCAGGCTCGCCATGGCGATGGCAATCAGCACCGGGCCCGTCAGCGACGCCGGATCAAGCAGCGCCAGCCGCAGCGCGCCGAAGCTCAGCACCAGCACGCGTGCGAAAGGCGCGGCGAAGAGGTAAATCCACGCCAGCGGGATCAGCGCGATGGTGAATTCGGCGGACAGCGCGACGATGGTCCAGTCACGGTCCCACGCGAACCACGGCAGGTTCACGGCATAGACCGTCTCGGCGAGCGGCAGGTCGCTCAGCCAATAGACGATCCGCAGCGCCGCCGCCGCAAGGAAAGCAGCCGCAAACACCCGGATCGCCAGCGGTCGCGGCCCTTTGACCAGCCTCATAGCGGGGTGAAATCCAGCCCGATGTCCGCCGCAGGCGCGCTTTGGGTGAGCCGCCCGACCGAGATATAGTCGACGCCGCTCGCGGCCTTGGCGGCGATGGTCTGGAGGTTCACCCCGCCGCTTGCCTCGGTCGGCACCCGGCCCGCGACGATGGTGACGGCCTCGGCAAGGGTCTCGGGCGACATATTGTCGAGCAGCAGGTGGTGCGCGCCTGCTTCGAGCGCCGGTTCGATCTGGTCGAGGCGATCGACCTCGCAGATGATCCGCGTCACCCCTGCCTCGCGCGCACGGCGCACGGCCTCACCGACGCTGCCGGCGACCGCGACGTGGTTATCCTTGATCATCGCAGCGTCCCACAGCCCCAGACGGTGGTTTTGCGCCCCGCCCTGCCGGGTGGCATATTTCTCGAGATGGCGCAGGCCCGGAATGGTCTTGCGCGTGTCGAGCAGCGTGCAGGCCGGATTGCCACCCGGCCCGCGCATCGCGGTGACATAGGCCTGCGTCAGCGTGGCGATGCCCGAGAGGTGCTGGACGATGTTGAGCGCGCTCCTCTCGGCAGTAAGCAGCGCGCGGGCCTTGCCTTCGATCCGCATCAGATCGGTCCCGGCAGGCACCTTGTCGCCATCATGCGCAAGCGCCGCGATGGTGCATTCGGGGTCAAGGTGGCGGAAGAACGCCTCGGCGAGGGGCAACCCGGCGACCACGATGGCATCGCGGCTGTCCATCACTCCGGCAAAGCGCGCCTCGGCGGGGATCACGCTTTCGCTGGTGACGTCCCGTCCGCCGCCGGGCAGGCCCTCGCCCAGGTCCTCCGCGAGCGTCGCGCGGACGAAAGTAGCGAGGTCGAAGCCGGGGAGGGTGAAGGTGGTCATGCCCGCACCCTAGCCGTTCGCCTCGCGCCAAGTCGATACCCTTGCTCCGCCTCGGGCTTGACCTTGGGGGTATTGCAGATGGTGCGGGGTATACACGGGAGGGTATTGTCTCTCCAGCACTCGTCAATAGTCGGTGGAGGCCGGTCCTTCGTAAAGGCTCTTGGCGTCCGTCGCGGCGTCGATTGCGCTGCGCACGTCAGGATTGGTAAGATCGAGCTTGCGAAGTCCGTTGCCGGTTTCGGCAATTGCTTCGATGCGGCGGAAATCCCCGCCATGCTTTTCCGCGTATGACGCCAGCCCTTTGAGTTTGGGCAGGGCGTCGGCAAGGTGTGTGCCGTGCGGGTCCACAATATCCGCGACAATCGAGCCATCCGCTGCCTTGGCGAAAAACAGGAAATCGGGCCGAACGATGCTAAAGACTTTGCCAATCTTGTAGGAGATACCGAGCGATTCCTGACTGGAACGGTCAGGGTTACGATACCAAGCAACGAAGTCATCTCGCGCCATTTCCGCTTTCAGCACCTTGGTTTCCCAAGGGTTCAACTCAGCGGGGAATTTCCCATTCTCACCGCAAAGCAGGTGATGATCGAAAGCCGGGATAGATTTTTTGGTTTTGTCCGCTTTGGTCTGAGGCCGTGGATTTCCTCCAGGTTTGAGTAGAGTCCGGCCCTTGAAGGCGTCGGATGGATATGAAGCGGAGCAGGTTCAGCGAGGAGCAGATCATCGCAGTGTTGAAGGAGCAGGAGGCCGGTATGGCGACGGCGGATGTGTGCCGTCGCCACGGGATCAGCTCAGCGACGTTTTACAAGTGGAAGGCCAAGTATGGCGGCCTGGAGGTCTCCGATGCACGGCGGCTGCGATCGCTGGAGGAGGAGAACGCCCGGCTGAAGCGTCTCCTTGCTGACGCGATGCTCGATAACGCGATGCTCAAGGAGATCAGCGCAAAAAAGTTCTGACGCCTGGCGCCAAGCGGCAGGCGGTGTCTCATCTCCAGGAGGTTTTCGAGGTGAGCCAGCGCCGGGCCTGCGAGGCGCTGGGCGTGGATCGAACGACGGTGCGCTACGTCAGCCGTCGGCCGGACGATGCCGAGGCGCGGACCCGCATCCGCGAGCTGGCGGGGCAGCGCCGCCGGTTCGGCTATCGCCGACTGCACTGGCTGCTGTGCCGGGAAGGATGGACGATGAACCACAAGAAGTTCCGGCGGCTCTACCGCGAGGAGCGCCTGCAGGTGCGCCGGCGCGGCGGTCGGAAGCGGGCTTTGGGCACGCGGGCGCCCATGGCGATCCCGCAGGGGCCGAACCAGCGCTGGAGCCTCGACTTCGTGTCGGACGCACTCGTCTGCGGACGTCGGTTCAGGATCTTCGCCCTGGTCGATGACTACAGCCGGGAGTGCTTGGCGCTCATCGCCGACACCTCGATCTCGGCTATGCGCGTTGCCCGCGAGCTCGATCTCGCCATTCTCGAGCGCCTGGCCAAGCCAGCCATGGTGGTCAGCGATAATGGCACTGAACTGACCAGTATGGCGATCCTGCGGTGGTCGCGGGATCGTGACGTCGAGTGGCATTACATCGCGCCAGCCAAGCCGCAGCAGAATGGCTTCATCGAGAGCCTCAACGCTCGCCTGCGTGACGAATGCCTGAATGAGACGCTGTTCACCAGCCTTGGCCATGCTCGTCAGGTGCTGGCTGACTGGCGGCACGACTACAACCACTTCCGGCCCCACTCGAGCCTCGGGAACAGAACCCCGGCCGAGATGGGAGCCGGTTCAGTCGGCAAACCGGGTTGGGGGTTAACCCCCAACCCGGTTGTTGCCATCACGCCCAAGCATGGGCATCAAACCGGGCGCAGGCTCTACTCATAGCTGGTAGAAACCTCGGGCTCAGACCAGCTGAAAACCGCAACGCCTCGCACCCCGTCAATGCCATGCTGAATTATGCATACGCGGTGAAGCTGGCAAAGGTGCAGATTGAAGCCATCGCTGAGGGATATGATCTCACCAGCGGGATCATGCACAACAGCAAGCGGGGCAGTCACGCATGGGCGCTCGACATGATCGAATTGGAGCGCTCAGCCGTGGACGCCAAAATCCTGCAATTTGTGCGCGAACACGCATTTGCCCCGGACGATTTCATTCTGCGCAAGGATGGCTGTTGCAGGCTTGCACCGCAGTTGGCGCGTGTGGTGGCAGGGCTGCTTTAGCGGTATTTTTGCCAAAAGCCGCCATTCAGGAAGCGACCCCTTTATGGACATTAAGCTCTCTGATACAAAGCTTTGAAGGTGGTGCGATGACTGAAGACGCTCGAAACTCAATCTATCTTTGGGTAGCCAGCCTTGCAGTGTTCGGCTTGCTATGGGCCGCCATAACGTTCGATCTCTTACCTTCCATGCCTGACGAGTGGACCCAGTGGATAATCGGCGGCACTCTGCTGCTGAACTTGGTGCAGATGGCGTTCCAATTTTGGAGTCGACGCTCGTCCCGCTCAAGCGACACAAGCGCAAGCTAGCGGCAGAAAACCACCCACCTCCGGTCATGAGCGGGGCCGATCCGCGATCCCGAAAGCCGCCTAGCGGCTTTGCCACGGTTCTGAAAAAATGCTGCCGGTCAGCTTGCGACCCCATTGCGGACCTGAGTTGCGGCATTTATGCCGTTGGCCGTCGCTAGGAGCAAATTATTCAAGGTCGCCCGGTGGTGAATAAGTTCGACAAAAAGCTAATGTCGCTCTGGATGGGCTGGGGCAAGCGGCTGCTGCCGTTTGCCGATGCCGCCAATGACGATCTGCCGCTGTCTCGCCTGCTCAGGCTTTCACTCATCCAGTTTTCGGTCGGAATATCGCTTACCCTTTTGGTGGGGACTCTCAATCGCGTGATGATCGTCGAGCTCGACGTGCCCTCTACGATTGTTGGCATAATGCTCGCCCTCCCGCTGCTTTTTGCCCCGTTTCGCGCGCTTATCGGCTTCCGTTCCGACACGCATCGTTCGGCGCTGGGCT
>JBJTTE010000300.1:0-5074 GCA_046080005.1 Erythrobacter sp. | reverse complement strand
TTCCAATCCCTGCCGGCCCGTGCGGTTCCTGACGAGGATGCAGCCTATTGGCAATTGTCGAAGGTTCGGCGGCTGCGCACGGTTAGAGCGGTTTCCGACCAACCTGACCCACCCTGATCGCGTTCAGAAGTCCGCTGGACAGGAATGGCGCGCGGCAGTGGCTGGTTCAGGGGCTGGTTGCCCCTGCAAGCGGCGTGACGACGCCAGCGGGCTTCAGAACGCGACCCCGCCGGGGCGGGCCGAATTGGGCTCAGGGCTACGTTGATCGTCGCTCACGATGCGCTGCATCGCTCACTCCTCTCGCCTTGCCCTGAGCCCAATTCGGCTCCGTCAGGGTGGGTCAGGTTGGTCGGAAACCGCTCTAACTTAGCGGCATTTTGCGCAAAACTGCGAGCCTCTCGCGTTCAAGCACTGATGCCGTCGCGTCGAGCAGGCACGCATTGACGGTAGGAAACTTCGGTCTAGGTTTGAAACCGAAAGATAGGGAGAGAGCAGTAACCGGATTGGTGCAGGTGGCCATCGGCCGCATGGGATGTCCTGCATGAGCGAGGTCCTCGCTAAGGTTCCGCTTCGGATAAAGCTCGCCTATGGCGCCGGGGCGATTGCCTACGGAATCAAGGATAATGGCTTCGCGGTCTTTCTGCTGATCTTCTACAATCAGGTGATCGGCCTGCCAGCAAATCTGGTAGGCCTTGCAGTGATGATGGCGCTCATCATCGATGCCTTTGTTGATCCGGTGATCGGCCACCTTTCCGATCGCACTAACAGCCGCTGGGGACGACGCCATCCGTGGCTCTATGCCTCGATTATCCCGGTGGGCCTGTCCTGGTTCATGCTCTGGAACCCACCCGAGTGGGGGCAGACCGGCACACTGATCTACCTCACCTTTTCGGCCATTCTGGTGCGCACCGCAATTGCACTGAACGAAGTGCCCTCGCTCGCCATGCTGCCCGAAATCACTCAAGATTATCACGAGCGCACCGATGTGATCCGCTATCGCTTCCTGTTCGGCTGGATCGGCGGACTGAGCCTGCTGTTCCTCGCCTATGCGGTATTCCTTGTCCCGTCCGCCCAACAACCTGCCGGGCTGCTGCGGCGTGAGGGCTATGATGCCTATGCCTGGTCGGGCGTGGCCCTAATGACAGGCGCAATCCTGATCGTATCGCTGGGCACCCACCGGGCGCTGGCCAAGCCCCCGGCAAAGCTACCCCCGCGCTTGCCGTTGGGTGAGGAGTTGCGCGCAATGGTCCGCACCTTGCGCAACCCCGCTTTCCTGATGCTGATGGGCGCAGGCGTGTTCGCCTATGCCAATCAGGGCCTGAACTTTGCCACCAGCACCTATATGCAGACCTATGTGTGGGAGTTTCCGCGCTGGGCGCTGGCCGCCTGGCCGATGACACTGCTGGTCGGCGTGGCCTTCGCCTTCGTGCTGGCCCCGCCGGTGTCGCGCCGCTGGGGCAAGAAGCACGCAGCGGCCGGAATGGCGGCGCTGGGGTTGGTGCTGGGCCTTGCGCCCTATGTGCTGCGCCTTGCCGACCTCTTCCCGGCCAATGGCGCGCCGGCCGCGTTGCCGCTGTTCCTCGTCTTCACCACGCTCGCCACCTCTTTCGGGGTGGGGACGATGATGCTGGTGGGATCGATGCTGGCCGATGTGGTCGAGGATTCCGAAATGCGCACCGGCCATCGCGAGGAAGGGCTGTTCTTCGCGGGCAGCCTGTTCATGCAGAAATGCGTCACCGGGATCGGCACCTTTGCCGCCGGCACGCTGGTCAGCGCGGCCGGCTTCCCGGATAATGCCGCGCCGGGCATGGTCGAGCCTGCCGTGATCGAGCGGCTGATGCTGTGGTTCACGATCCTCACAGCGCTGTTCATCGGCGCAGCGGTGCTGATCTTCCGGCGCTTTCCGCTGGGCGAGGATGACCATGCCGACCGCCTCGCCCGGCTGAGCGGCATGGGGAACCCGCACCACAAATGAAAGCTTGGCGGGTGCGCCCAGCTCTGCCACGGTCACACCCAGAGTCGATTGCCTTTTCAGGACGAGAGAGGAAACCCCATGGATTTCGAACCCACCGAGCGGCAGGTGTATTGGCGCGACCGCGTGCGCAGCTTCATCGAAGCAAATGTCCGCCCCAATATGAAGGTCTATGCCGATCAGGAGCACACCGGCGAGCGCTGGAAGGTGCTCCCGATCATCGAGGAGACCAAGGCCAAGGCCAAGGCAGCCGGTATCTGGAACCTGTTCATGCCGCCGCGCAATGACAGCCATCATCATGTCGATGACACTTTCGAATTTGAAGGACCTGGCCTCACCAACCTCGAATATGCGCTATGCGCTGAAGAAATGGGCCGGATCGGCTGGTCATCCGAAGTGTTCAACTGCTCGGCGCCCGATACCGGCAACATGGAAGTGTTCCACCGCTATGGCACGCGCGAACAGAAGGAGCAGTGGCTGCGGCCGCTGATGAACGGGGAAATCCGCTCCGCGTTTCTGATGACCGAACCTTATACTGCCTCATCAGACGCGACCAATATCGAAACCCGGATTGAGCGCGACGGCGATCATTACGTGATCAACGGGCGCAAGTGGTGGTCGTCGGGTCTTGGCGATCCGCGCTGCAAGATCGCGATTGTGATGGGCAAGACCGATTTCGCCGCCCAGCGCCACGCGCAGCAATCCATGGTCCTGATGCCGATCGATGCCCCCGGCGTGAACATCCTGCGGCATCTGCCGGTGTTCGGCTATGACGATGCGCCGCACGGACACATGGAAGTCGAGATGAAGGATGTGCGCGTCCCCGTCTCCAACATGCTGCTGGGCGAAGGCCGCGGCTTCGAGATCGCGCAAGGGCGCCTTGGGCCGGGCCGTATCCACCACTGCATGCGCACCATCGGTGTCGCCGAGGAGGCACTGGCGAAGATGTGCCGCCGGTTGCAGGAGCGCGAGGCTTTCGGCAAACCGGTCTACAAGCACTCGGTCTGGGAAGAGCGCGTCGCGCGGGCCCGCATCGATATCGACATGACCCGTCTCCTCTGCCTCAAAGCAGCAGACATGATGGACAAGGTTGGCAACAAGTCCGCCAAGCAGGAAATCGCGATGATCAAGGTGCAGGCGCCCAATATGGCGCTCAAGATCATCGACGATGCGATCCAGGCGCATGGCGGTGGCGGGGTGTCGGAAGACTATGGCCTTGCCTCGGCCTATGCCCATCAGCGCACGCTGCGCCTCGCCGACGGGCCGGATGAAGTCCATGCGCGCTCGATTGCGCATATGGAATTCGCCAAGCATGCCCCGGTCCCTGGCCCCACGGCCAACGCGTTGCGCGGCAATCACGGGCGGGCCGCCAATGATGCAGCGAACTTCAGCTCGGGCGATGTTGGCGTGGCGCGCTGATCGGCAGGCGGGATTGTTCCCACGGTATAGGCGGGGGCTGATCTGACAGGATTGGCCCCCGATCACGGGAAACGCTGGGCGCGATGCCTTTAGCAGGGGCGCCAGGACATGGCGCTCCGGGAAGGCCAGAGACACGAATGGTGTTCGATTGATGGATATCGATTTTGACAAGGAAATGGTCGGCACGGTCGCTGTGAGCGAGAAGGACGCGCTTGAGCTGGCGGCGCTGACCGCGTGGTTTGACGCGAATGTCGAAGGCTTTGCCGGGCCGATCAGCTACACCAAGTTCAAGGGCGGCCAGTCGAACCCGACCTATCGGATCGACACGCCCGGCGCGTCCTACGTGCTGCGCCGCCAGCCGTTCGGCACGCTGCTGCCATCTGCACATGCAGTTGACCGGGAATATGCTGCAATGTCAGGGCTTTACCCGACCGGCTTC
This sequence comes from Erythrobacter sp., assembly GCA_046080005.1. Taxonomy (GTDB): domain Bacteria; phylum Pseudomonadota; class Alphaproteobacteria; order Sphingomonadales; family Sphingomonadaceae; genus Erythrobacter. Next base: position 1,244 of record JBJTTE010000300.1, on the reverse strand, counting down.
CCTGTTCCTCGCACCTATGGTTTGTGCGAAGATCCTGAAGTTCTCGGCTCCAAGTTCTTCGTAATGAGCATGGCCGACGGTCGCTCCTTGTGGAATGGTGCACTGCCCGGGATGCAGCCTGACGAGCGCCGCGCGATCTATCTCGCGCTGATCGACACGATGGCCGATCTGCATCTCAACCAGCCCGACAAGATCGGGATGAGCGACTATGGCAAGCCAACCGATTACTGCGCTCGCCAGATCACGCGCTGGACCAAGCAGTACAAGCTCTCAGAAACCGACCACATGCCGGAAATGGAGCGCCTGATCGAATGGCTGCCGCAGACAATTCCGCCGCAGCACGGATCATCGGTCGTTCATGGCGACTACCGGCTCGACAACGTGATATTCCACAAGTCCGAACCCCGCATCATCGCGGTGCTCGATTGGGAACTCTCGACGTTGGGCGATCCGATTGCCGACTTCAGCTATCTGATGCTCAACTGGCATAACCCTGCCGATGGCCGGGCAGGACTTCTGGGGCTCGACATCGCGACACTGGGCATCCCCTCGCAGCAAGAGGCCGTTGACCGTTATGTCGCACGCACCGGCTTCCCTGTGCCGCCGATGGACTGGTATTTCGCCTATAACCTGTTCCGCCTTGCCGGGATCATGCAGGGCATCAAAAAGCGCGTTATCGACGGCACAGCGTCCTCCGCGCATGCCCAGACAATGAGCGACCGCGTGAGACCGCTCGCAGAACGGGCCTACCAGTTCGCTCTGGCTGCCGGGATGCCTGCCTAAGGTCCGAGCAGTACCTGTAACGCGTACCGACGGCTGCCCCCGCTCGCTGCGCAGCCACGGCTTGCCGCCGCTCCGCCGCGCGGCTAGGCGCGCCAGGGACAATTTCACCGCCGGAGACCGCTCGAATGACCGACGCCCTAATCACCGCCATCGAAGCAGCCTGGGACGACCGCGCGGCCGTTACACCGGGCCATCCTGTTGGCGAGTCCGTCGAAGCGGCCCTCGCTCTGCTTGATAGCGGCGCGGCACGCGTCGCCGAGCCTGACGGGAACGGCGGCTGGCAGGTCAACCAGTGGCTCAAGAAGGCGGTGCTCCTGTCCTTCCGCCTCAATGACAACGCGATTGTCGATGGCGGCGCGGCAAGCGCACCTGCCTATGACAAGGTGCCGCTCAAGTTCACCGGGTGGGGCGAGAACCGCTTCCGCGAGGCGGGCTTTCGGGTTGTCCCCGGTGCAGTCGTG
>JBJTTE010000299.1:0-3009 GCA_046080005.1 Erythrobacter sp. | reverse complement strand
GCCACCGAGATCGAAATCGCATGGGGTGGGGCATGCCCCACCCCATGCGATCACCTCAATCTCCACCAGAAATTACACCACGAGCGCGGACGCTAGCAGATACTGGCTAACGCCCGGGCTGTTCAGGGTGCAGACGGACGAATGGTATCTGTCAGCGCGGGATATCGTGCGGTCCAAGGTCCTGACGGGAGGATGGTTGCTATCGCTCCCGGTAAACGAGCAGTGCCCGACAGCCGAGGGCGAATGAGAAACAGGTGAGGCCTCCCCATGGCGATGGATTTTGAGTCAATGAATGAAACCGACGTGAGAGAGGTTATAGTTAGGCCTCTCTTACATCGATTAGGATATGCCTATGGTACAGAATCGGCAATACGTACAGAAGTCGCGCTCAAATATGATTATGCATTTCTAGGAAGGAAGAAGCCCGGTAAGGATGCTGAGTTAAGGGGTAGAGCAGACTATATCTGCGATGTTACCTCACATGGCCGACTAACGGTTGAGGTTAAAGCTCCTTCCGAAACGCTAGGAGTGGAAGTTGTCTAGCAGGCGCATACCTATGCCGCTCACCCGGAGATTGCCGCTGACTTTTTCATGATTACAAATGGCAAGAAAATCAAAGTTTACCGGACTGGTCGTCTTAGCGAAGCTTTGATCGATATGTCTTTCGATGAAATTGAAAATCGATTTCTTGAACTCAAGAACTTGGTTGGTGCGGATGCGATTAGGCGTCACGCATCGGCACTAACATTTGTCCCCGGTAAACCGCTTGGCGAGAACATCGGGCCAACTGTGAATATCATCGGAGGATCAGTCACTTATGATGAGCATAAATCTGACTTTCCGCTCCTTCGTGGCGCCGGAATTGATGGTCTCAATCTACCAATAACCGGAGGAAAGGTTTTTCGCTCTGAAGAGGGCTTGCTCACGGCACGGGTTGCCGTTGCAAAAGCTTTCCCATTGATGAAAGAGTTGAATGATCTGCTCGGGCATGACGAGTACATCTTTCAATCTACGGATGAATTCTTTTCATGCGATCGTGACCGCCCGTCGATCCTTCAAAACTTCGTCCATGAGGTCGCTCCTAAGGGCACCCCGGTGACGATGCCAGGGCTGGGCTCTGTTCCGATGCCATGGCGCTACGAGTTTAAGGCGTTCACCGAAGCAGTCGGGTTCATTGACGGCGATATGTTTAAGGGCGTGATGCGTTTGGAATACGACCTCGCTTTCTCTGACGCGGATCCTATGGTCATGCGGGCACTCTCGATGAGATATGGCAAAATTCCCGAGACAGCCGCCGTTACCGGTTCTGGGACTTTCGAGGTGCGGCTCGCTGTTTGATCCCGCACTCCCACCCTTGACCCCCTGCGCAAACCCGCCTAAGGGCCCCCATCCGTCCGGGGGTCTCCTTCGGAAAGCGAGCTGAACATTGGCGGTCTCGTCTCTCTCCAGCAGAGGGGCAGCCGTCAAAGTAACCCGGTGGCCGAAGGGCCTGACCATGTGGGTGGAGCGTTTCGGCTTGAACTGCGAACCGGCTTTGGTCGGTCCTTCTGCCACAGGCCTTGGTGCTTGTGGCTCTAGGTCCCAGCGTTGGATCGAAGATCCGTCTTCGACTCCGCTGGGATGACGGTTCAGGGCAAATCCTCTCCCCCCATCGTCCGGCACCCGTGCTCACCAGTCCCTGCGGGTTGGTCGTTGCCATAATGCGCATCGACCTAAGGAAAAGAGCGGAGCCCCTTCAGGAAATGGGGGCACCGGTTTTCCGCCCGGAAGGGGCGACCCCGATCGGGCAAGTCGCCCGGTCGGCAAACCAAAGGTGAAGTGAGAACTTAATGCCGACGATCAACCAGCTGGTCCGCAAGGGCCGCGTTCCGCAGAAGGCCAAGAGCAAGGTCCCTGCGATGGAACAGAACCCGCAGAAGCGCGGTGTCTGCACCCGCGTCTACACGACGACCCCGAAGAAGCCGAACTCGGCGCTGCGCAAGGTGGCCAAGGTTCGCCTGACCAACCAGCGCGAGGTCATCTCCTACATCCCGGGCGAGGGCCACAACCTGCAGGAGCACTCGGTGGTGCTGATCCGCGGCGGGCGTGTGCGCGACCTTCCGGGCGTGCGCTATCACGTCCTTCGCGGCGTGCTCGACACGCAGGGCGTGAAGGACCGCAAGCAGTCGCGCTCGAAGTACGGCGCCAAGCGTCCGAAGTGACCTGTCCGGGGGACAGGTCATCCTCGAAAAATCGCCATCAGCGATTTTATCGGGGATCTCCCTCCCCCTGGTAGGACATCCGGTTTCACGCAGTTTTGAGACCGAGTGCCAAGTCGCCCTAGGTCCCAGCTTTCGCTGGGATGACGTTTGAAGAGGTCGCTGGCGCTCCCGAGTCTGGAGTATTTGAAATGTCACGTCGTCGTCGTCCCGAAAAGCGGGTCATCCTGCCCGATCCCCAGTACGGGGATCAGATCCTGTCGAAGTTCATGAACAACCTCATGCTCGATGGTAAGAAGGCTGTTGCCGAGAAGATCGTCTATGGCGCGCTCGCCACGGTGGAGAGCAAGGCCAAGGCCGATCCGATCCAGCTGTTCCACGATGCGCTCAACAATGTGAAGCCGCAGGTCGAAGTGCGCAGCCGCCGTGTGGGTGGTGCGACCTATCAGGTGCCTGTTGAGGTGCGTCCCGAGCGTGCCCAGGCGCTCGCGATCCGCTGGCTGATCACCGCTGCGCGCGGCCGGCCCGAAACCACGATGGCCGCGCGCCTGTCGGGCGAGCTGCTCGATGCGGCGAACAACCGCGGCAACGCGGTGAAGAAGCGCGAGGACACGCACCGCATGGCGGACGCGAACCGCGCCTTCTCGCACTACCGCTGGTAACTCGCGGATTGTGGGCAGCCGGGGCGTAAGGTCTTCCGGCTGTCACAATTCTCCCTATATGGGGGCCTGACCGCGCCCCGGCGGCCCCTCTCAATCCAAGGAACCTGATATGGCCCGCGAGTATCCGCTGGAGCGCTATCGCAATATCG
>JBJTTE010000298.1:0-20177 GCA_046080005.1 Erythrobacter sp. | reverse complement strand
CGAGCTTTGTCTCCTCGCAAGGCCTGATCCTCACCAACCACCACTGCGTGATCGATTGCGTGCAAAACCTCTCGACCCAGACCTCTGATCTGGTCTCGGGCGGGTTCACCGCGCAAAGCCGCACCAAAGAGCGCCAATGCCCGGGCCAGCAGGCCGAGGTGGTAACGATGATTACAGACGTTACGGGGGACGTGAAGGCAGCGATTGGCGGCACGACGGGCGAAGCGCTGGTCAAGGCCCGCGATGGCAAGATCGCCGCGATCGAGGCTGCCGGGTGCAACGACCCCGCCACCACCCGCTGCGAGGTGGTGACGCTGTTCGGCGGCGGGCAGTACAAGCTCTACACCTACCGCAAATATTCTGATGTGCGGCTCGTCTGGGCTCCGGAATTTGCAGCGGCGTTCTTCGGCGGCGATCCGGACAATTTCAATTTCCCCCGCTATGCGCTCGATGCCTCGTTCCTGCGCGCCTATGAGAACGGCAAGCCCGTGCAGTTGAAGCGCTTCCTTAAATGGAACCCACGCGCGCCGGAGACCGGCGAGGCGACTTTCGTTGTGGGCAATCCCGGCTCGACCGAGCGCCTCTTCACCACTGATCAGCTTGCCTTTCAGCGCGAGGTATCGCTGCCGATCACCAACCGCCTCCTCTCCGAGCTTCGCGGCCGACTGATCACGGCGATGGAGGAGAGCCCCGAGAAAAGGCGTGAGGGCGGCGACATGCTGTTCGGAATCGAGAATTCCCTCAAGGTCTATACTTGTCGCCAGGGTGCGCTGGGCGATCCGCAGTTCGTCAAAACGCTGACAGACGCTGAAGCTGACCTCAAGGCAAAGAGCGCCGGCAATGCTGCAGTCGGCGATCCATGGGGCGAGGTGGCCGCGGCGGTGAAGGCCTATCGTAACGCGTATCTGCCCTACCGTTTCACCAGCCCCTCTGGCGATCTCTATGCCTATGCCGAAAGCCTCGTGAAGGCGGGTATCGAGCGCGAAAAGCCCAATCAGGAGCGCGAGCCGGGCTATACGGATTCGGCCCTGCCCTTGCTTGAAAAGCAGCTGCTGGACGAACGGCCGACCTATCCCTGGCTCGATGAGCTGATGATGGCATGGAGCCTGTCAAAGGCGCGCGAATATCTTGGCGCGGATGATGCCGATACCCGGCTGCTGCTGGGCAAGGAATCCCCCGAAGGGCTGGCCGAGCGGCTGGTGACAGGCACACGCCTTGCCGATCCGGCGGTGCGCAAGGCGCTGTGGGACGGCGGGATGGTGGCGATCAAGGCGAGCGAGGATCCGCTGATCCAGTATGCCTTGAAGCTTGAGCCGCGCCAGACCGAGCTCCAGAAGGTGGTGAACGAAAGCTATCGCGGGCCGCTGACCGCGGCGGGCGCGAAGCTCGCTGATGCGCGCTTTGCCGCCTATGGCGATGCGCTTTACCCCGATGCGACCTTCACGCTGCGCATCAGTTACGGCAAGGTCGCCGGTTGGATGGAGCGCGGGGAGATGCTCGCGCCAGTCACAACGCTCGGCGGTGCCTTTGATCGTGCGACGGGCGCTGATCCTTTCACGCTGGCCAAAGGCTTCACCGCCAACGAGGCCGCGATTGACAAGGCAACGCCGTACAACTTCGTCACCACCAACGACATCATCGGCGGCAATTCTGGATCACCCGTGGTAGACCGGAACGGCAACGTGATCGGCGCGGCGTTCGATGGGAACATCCATTCGCTGGGCGGCAATTACGGCTATCAGGCCGACGTAAACCGGACAGTGGTGGTGAGCGCGGCGGCGGTGCAGGAAGCGCTGGAGGCGATCTATCCTGCACCTGCGCTGGTGAAGGAGCTCGCCGCGAAGTGACGCACGCCGGCGCGTCGGCTGAGGCTGACGTGCAGGCGTGGCAGTCAGAAGGGCTGGGTCAGGCTGGTGCGCTGCGTATGCTCTTTGCGTGCGGGGGCGGCGCCGAGGCCTGACCCAGGCATTCTGGGGGCGATCTGGGTGCAAGTGCAGGGAGTGCATCGCCCGCCGGACGAGGTCCGCTTTCGAGACGGTCCACGTGAGACGGCAGAGTCCGCAGATGGGTGGGAAGGCGAAGGTCGGTTTACTGGGTCAAACAGCCTGAAGCGGGGATGTGGCTCGCTGACCTTTTCTGCCTTGGCTATTGCTTGCGAAATTCCAGCCTCGTGTTCATGGAAGCGCAGCCATGATCGATGTCCGAATTCTGACGACGCATGATGCCGCGCTGTTCGATAGCGTTGCGGACGACGGTTTCGACGAGCCGATCAAACCCGAGTATGTAGCTGCCTTTCTGGCTGATCCGCGCCACCATATCGCCGTCGGGATCGACGATGGCGTCATCATCGGGTTTGCGTCGGGAGTTGACTATATTCATCCGGACAAGCCCGCCGAACTATGGATCAACGAGGTCGGCGTGGCACCGACGCATCAGGGGCACGGGCTTGGCAGACGCATTCTCGATTGTCTGCTTGCGCATGGCAGGTCGATTGGTTGTCACACCGCATGGGTGCTGACGGAAACCGGCAATGGGCCGGCCAAGGCGCTCTATGCCTCGGCTGGCGGGATAGTCGATGCTGATGCGGATGACCCCGATGCGCAGTCGGTTCTGTTTGTTTTTCAGGAGGGGCTCTGAATGGATTATCTGATCAAGCCTATAGGGCATGTGCAGGGCGGCAGGGCTGATCCGATCGATGATGACTGGGGTGCAAGCCGATCCGTCATTGCGCTCGATCCGGAGCAGTTCGGCCCCGAGGCGTTGGCCGGACTTGATGCCTTCAGCCATGCCGAGATCATCTTCGTGTTCGACAAGGTCGCGCCGGACAAGATTGAAACCGGCGCGCGCCACCCGCGTGGCCGCAAGGACTGGCCGCTGACGGGTATCTTCGCGCAGCGCGGCAAGAACCGGCCGAACCGGCTAGGGGTCACGATCTGCAAGGTCGTGGCAGTGGAAGGCTCCATGCTTCATGTCGAAGGGCTGGATGCGATCAGCGGGACACCTGTGGTCGATATCAAGCCGGTCCTGCGCGAGTTCCTGCCACGCGGCGAATTGCATCCACCCGCGTGGGTTGCCGAGCTGATGGCGTGTTACTGGTGACAAGAAACCCGCTGTGTCGGGACAGGTTGGAGGCCTCTGAGCAAGTGTCTTGCCGGACCATGCGTTGATGGTTGAACCGGGCGAAATCTCAGGCGTTCTGAACGTCCCTTTCGGGGTCGTTTCCCGAACGTCCGGTATCGGCGTCAATTCTCCGAAGTCGGACCTGCCTCACCCCGCGTTTGCGGCGATCCACTTCTCGACCACCGGGGCGACTCGGGTGCGCCAGCGGCTGCCGTTGAAGATGCCGTAGTGCCCGGCGCCCTCAGCCATGTAGTATTGCTTCTTCGCCGCAGGCAGATTGGGGGTCAGCTTGAGCGCCGCGCGGGTCTGGCCGAGGCCTGAGATATCGTCGCGCTCGCCCTCGACCGCCAGCAAGGCGGTCTCGGTGATCTTGGTGATGTCGACCAATTCGCCCTTGTGCCGGAACTCGCCCTTGGGGATCGAGTGAGCCTGAAACACCTCTTCGACGGTCTGGAGGTAGAACTCGGCGGTCATGTCGCAGACCGCGCGATATTCATCGTAGAAGTCCTTGGTTGCCTGCGCGCTCTCCTCGTCGCCCATGGTGAGGTGCTTGAACATCTCGTAATGGCTCATCATGTGGCTCGACAGGTTCATGCTCATGAACGCGGATAGCTGCATGAAGCCTGGATAGACCCTTCGGCCATGGCCCGGATATTTGAACGGGACGGTTGCGACCACGCTCTGGCGGAACCACTCGATCGGGCGCTGCATCGCCATGTTGTTGACCACGGTCGGGCATTCGCGGGTGTCGATCGGCCCGCCCATCATGGTCAAGGTGGCGGGCGCTGCGGGCGACTTGTGGAGGTTGAGCAGCGCGGTCGCCGCGAAGGCGGGAACACTCGGCTGGCACACCGCCATCATGTGGATGCGCGCACCGCCTGCGTCGGCATGCACATGCTCTGCGAAATCCATCAGGTAGTCGATATAGTCGTCGAGATCGAACTTGCCCTCGCGCGCCGGGACCATTTTGGCATCGGCCCAATCGGTGATGAAGACCTCTGCGGATTCGAGCATGCGTTCCACCGTGCCGCGCAGCAGGGTGGCATAATGCCCGCTCATCGGGGCCACAATCAACAGGCGAGGGCGGTCTTCCGGCGCGCCTTCAACCCGGAAGCGCAGCAGATCGCCGAAGGGGCGCTTCATCACGGTCGATTGCACCACCGGAAAGGTCTTGCCCGCGATATAAACCGCGGTGATGCCGAAGTCAGGCTTGCCATAATGCGCGGTCGCATGGGCAAAGACGTCAAGCGCATTCGCTACCAACGGCCCCATCCCGATGACACGAAAGGGATTGACCGGGCTGGCGATCATCCCAGCGCCGATCGAAGCGAGCGCGCTGGCACCATTCATCCAGCTGCGCTGGATCTCATAGGCACTATAAAGCATAGGTTTACCTCAAGCGACGAACGATTGGGCACCTTATCCCTCCGGTCCCTAATTTTTGTAGATGCGCCTTTGGCGGCCATTGTGCAATGCACAATCGCACGCACTACGCCGACATTACGGCCCGCAGGCCTGGGCTAGCTAAGCTTTTTGCACGTGAAATTCTGTTTTCGCGCGGCTAGACCGCAAGAATTATGCATGGCGACACCCCAACACGCGATATGGCCGAGGCGCAGGCCGATACTCCAGGCGAGGCGGTGACCGTGCTGCCCGCGACCCTGCCCGAGTCGGACCCCGCCGCCGACCCGGCCCCGAAGGCCCGCTCGCTCGCGCCGCTCCGCATGGTGTTCGGCACCGCGCTCAATTACCCCAAGCAGATCGCGCTGGCGCTGGCCGCGCTGGTCATCACCTCGGCTGCGACGCTGGCGATCCCCTATCGTTTCAAGGTGATCATCGACAGGTCTTTCACCGGCGGCGCGGACCCCGTGCAGATCGGTCACGCCTTCCAATACCTGCTGATGATCGTCGCGGTGCTCGGGTTTGGCACCGCGCTGCGGTTCTATTTCGTGAGCTGGATCGGGGAGCGGGTGGTCGCCGATATCCGTCTCAAGGTGCAGGAAAATCTGCTGCGGCTCTCGCCCGGCTTCTACGAGGTCAACAGCCCCAAGGAAATCTCCAGCCGGATGACCAGCGATACGGCGATCATCGAAACCGTGGTCGGCACCACCGTTTCGGTCGCGCTGAGGAACATGCTCACAGGGATCGGCGGGATCGGCTTTCTGATCTATCTCGCGCCCTCGCTGACGCTGGGCCTGCTGATCGGCATCCCGCTGGTGATCGTGCCGATCGTGGTGTTCGGGCGCAAGATCCGCGCGGTTTCGCGCACCAGTCAGGACCGGATCGCGGCTGTCGGCGCTTATGTCACCGAAGTGCTGTCGGCGATGAAAATCGTGCAGAGCTTCGGCCAGGAACGCCGCGAAGGCAAGCGCTTCGCCAGTGTGGTCGAAAATACCTTTGACACCGCGCGGCGGCGGATCCTGCTGCGCGCGGCGATGACGGCCGTGGTGATCGTGCTGGTGTTCGGCGGCGTGGTGCTGGTGATGTGGCGTGGTGCGCTTGCGGTCGCGGCGGGCGAGATCAGCGGCGGCACCATTGCCGCCTTCGTGCTGACCGGCGGGCTGGTTGCGGGCGCGCTCGGAGCACTGACCGAGGTCTATGGCGATCTGCTGCGCGGCGCGGGCGCAGCCGGCCGTCTGGCCGAGCTGCTTGAAGCCCGGCCCGAGATTGCACCCCCGGCGCGGCCCCAGCGCCTGCCCGAGCCAGCGCGCGGCAGCCTCAGCTTCCGCAATGTCACCTTCCGCTATCCTGCCCGGCCCGAACTCGCCGCGCTCAAGGACTTTACGCTCGAAATCGAGCCGGGCGAGACCATTGCCATCGTCGGGCCTTCAGGGGCGGGCAAGAGCACCATCTTCCAGCTGGTCGAACGCTTCTACGATCCGCAGGCCGGCACGATCCGCCTCGACGGGGTGCCGCTGACCAGCGCCGACCCGGCCGATATTCGCGGACGCATTGCTCTGGTGCCGCAGGACGGGGTGCTGTTCAGCGCCAACGCGCGCGACAACCTGCGCTATGGCAAGTGGGATGCGTCAGACGAGGCGATCTGGCAGGCCGCCCGCGCTGCCAATGCCGAGGGCTTCCTGCGCGCGCTGCCCCAAGGGCTCGACACCCATCTGGGCGAGAGCGGCACCCAGCTTTCGGGCGGGCAACAGCAGCGCGTCGCGATCGCCCGTGCGCTGCTGCGCGATGCGCCGATCCTGCTGCTGGATGAGGCGACCAGCGCTCTGGATGCTGAAAGCGAACAGCTCGTCCAGCGGGCGCTCGAAGACCTGATGCAGAACCGCACCACGCTGGTGATCGCCCACCGGCTTGCCACGGTGCGCGCGGCGGACCGGATCGTGGTGCTCGACGAGGGCCGGATTGTCGAACAGGGCTCCCATGATGCGCTGACCAAGGCTGGCGGGCTCTATGCACGCCTTGCCCGCCTGCAATTCGCCGACGCTGCGGCCTAAAGCGCAGCGCCTGTGGAGCATCTCCCCGCATGGCCGGGAATTGCGGGTTAGGGTTTGACACCCCGCGCGGTCTCCGCGAAACCCTGCGCCCATGACCGATACCATCGCTGCAATCCTGCTCGGCATCCTTGAGGGGCTGACCGAGTTCTTGCCCGTGTCCTCGACCGGGCACCTGATCCTCGCCACCGAATTGTTCGGCTTTGACCAGCGGGAATGGGAGGTGTTCAACATCGCCATCCAGCCCGCCGCGATCCTTGCGATCGTGGTGCTTTATTGGCGCACCTTCTGGGATGTCGCGAAGGGCCTGCTCGGGCTGGACCAAGGCGCGCTGCTGTTTGTCCGCAATCTCCTCGTCGCTTTCTTTCCGGCGGTGCTGCTCGGCCTCGCGTTCGGCGATGTGATCGAGACCATGCTCGGCAATGCCGTGCTGGTATGCTGGACCCTGATTATCGGCGGCTTTGCGATCCTCGCGATCGAACGCTGGGCCAATCCCCCTGCGACCGGGCCGGGCGTATCAGGCGTCCCCTTGCGCACTTCGGTGCTGGTCGGCCTTGTCCAGTGCCTCGCGATGATCCCCGGTGTCAGCCGTTCGGGCGCGACGATCCTTGGCGCGATGGCCTTTGGTGTGGACCGCAAGACGGCAGCAGAATTCAGCTTCTTCCTCGCCGTGCCGACCCTCAGCGGAGCGACCGTCTACCAGCTTGCCAAACATGGTTCGGACCTGACAACCCGCGATCTTGAACTGATCGGGATCGGTTCGCTGGCGGGCTTTGTGGTTGCGCTGGTGGTGGTCAAGCTGTTCGTGACTATCGTCACCAAGATCGGCTTTGCGCCCTTTGCCTGGTATCGCATCATTCTCGGCGCGGCAGGCCTTGCCTGGCTCGCGAAACGCTGACAGCAAAAAATTTCGGAACCGCTCGCCGCCAAGGTCATTAGAGAGGCACATGGCGCAAACTCGGCAGCGCCACTCAAGCTCCGGAGACTTAGGGTAAAATGGCGTTGCTGGTGCTGATCGTGTTGGGGGCAACTCTGGGCTGGCTGGCCTCAATCCTTGCTCGCACGGAAGCGCCTGGTGACATCCTCAGGCAGATGGCGCTGGGTGTGATCGTGTCGGTGACAGTCGGCGGGATCATCAACGGCGGCGTGATCATTTACGGCCTGTCGCTTCTCAGTCTTGGTCTGGCGCTGGTGATCACCGGCGTGGCGCTGGTGCTCTATCACGCGGTTTTGCGGAAAAGGGTTCAGGCCTAGAGCGTTTTCCAGTCAGGTGGAATCACCTGACGGCTCGGAAAATGCGGTAAAACAATAACCTAGAGCGGACGATTTGGCGCAGCCAGATCGCAAACAGATCTATTGCGGCCTGCGCCCATCGCGAACGAAGCAAGCCATTAGGGCGAGCATGCGGCTCACGGATCTGCACCTGAACTGCCCCCTATTGCTTCAGGGCATGACATCAGCAAGCGCTGGCGGGGCTAGGTTCTTCCAGAGCGGCGCAGCGGACGAAACACCCAAATGGCTCGACCAGTTCTGCTAGCCTGACCTGTCAGCGTGTCTCAACTGGCGGTAAATTTCGCAGGCTGGCCATCTTTGCCCCGCGCGCCTGACAGGGCTTCATCCTGCGGCTTGCGGGGCGCGGTCGCGGCGGCGATCAGGCGGTGCTGCTCGCGCGGGTCCATCAGCTGCCAGCCCTCGCGCGTGAGCCGCTCGAGCGGGCGATAGCGGACCTTGTACTGCATGCGCGGGCTGCCTGCGACCCAGTAGCCAAGATAGACATACGGCAGGCCTTCAGAGGCAGCGCGGCGGATGTGATCGAGAATGATGAAGCTACCCAGCCCGTCACGCTCGGCGTGATCGGGATCGTAGAAGGAGTAGATCATCGACAGCCCGTCACCTTGCCGATCGGTCAGGCAGGCCCCGACCAGCCGACCAGCCTCGCCATTCGGCCCCGGCTCGCGATATTCGGTGACGACGGTGTTGACCGGCGTGTGCTCGATCATGTCGGCATAGTCGAGTTCGTCCATCGCCGTCATCCCGCCATCAGGATGACGCTGACCGAGATAGCGGGCGAGCAGCGCGAATTGTTCATCAGTCGCCCAAGGGCGACATTCGGTGACAATCAGATCGGCATTGCGCTTCAGGTCGCGCTTTTGTGTCTCCGACGGGTGGAAATGCTTCGCGACAACCCGGACCGATACGCAAGCCTGACAATCGAGGCAGGATGGGCGATAGGCCACTGTCTGGCTCCGCCTGAATCCGATCCGCCCGAGCGCCTCGTTAAGTTGATCGGCGTGTGCACCCTTCAGTTCCGTGAAAACCTTACGCTCGCTACGGCCCGGCAAATAGGGGCACGGCGCCGGGCTCGTGACAAAGAAACGGGGGAAGCGGATCGGTGCCGTCACGGGCGGGGCCTGTCCTTTGTGCGGATGAATCGCGGCGGTGGAGAGATACAAAAATCTTATGCCTGCAGCCTCGCCGCGGTTAAAGTCCCTTAACCAAGAAAATATCGCGGATTATGGGTCGTCGCACCCTTGCTAGGGGAAAAACGCGACCACAATGGTGCAATCCGAGACAAGGCCCACCTGTGCCCTTGCCTTACTCACCCGCCATCAGCCGAGTTCGACCAACTGCACCGAATAGCCATTGGCCCGGAGACCCTCGACCAGCCGGTCGACCTGCTCAGCATCACGCGCCTCGCATTCGATGTCGGTGATCAGGCCCTTGGCCGGCAGTGTGGTGAAAATGCGCTGGTGGTAGATCTCGATGATGTTGACATTGTGCTCGTCAAACAAGCGCATCACCCGGAACAGAGCGCCCGGGCGATCCTGCAGCGTAATCCTGAGGCGGGCGAGACGGCCTTGCCGCGCGAGATCGCGCAGCAGCACGTTGGCGAGCAGGCGCGTGTCGATATTCCCGCCGCATAATGCGAGGCCAATGCTCTTGCCCGCAAAGCGCGCCGGATTGCGCAATACCGCAGCGAGCCCCGCTGCGCCTGCACCTTCGACCACGGTCTTCTCGATCTGCAGCAGCAGCGCCACCGCCTTTTCCAACGCAGGCTCATCCACGAGCAGGATGTCATCAACCCGTTCGGCAATCACTTTGGCGGTGAAATCACCCGGCACCTTGACCGCAATGCCTTCGGCTAGCGTGTCCCCGCCGCAAGGAAGGTTGGCGCCCTTGATCCGGTCAAACATGCTCGGGAACAGCCCGGCCTGCACCCCGACAATCTCGATCGCCGGATTGAGCGCCTTGGCGACAGTCGCCATCCCCGAGATCAGCCCGCCGCCACCAATCGGGGTGACGATGCAATCGAGATCGGGCTTCACCGCAAGCATTTCGAGCGCCACGGTGCCTGCGCCCGCCGCGACATGCGGATCATCGAAGGGGTGGACGAAGGTCAGGCCGAGCTCGCCTTCAAGCTTGCGCGCATGGGCATAGGCCTCATCAAAGGTCTCGCCCTCGAGCACCACCGTCCCGCCGACGCTTTCGGTCTGCATCACCTTAACCGTCGGCGTGGTGCGCGGCATCACGATGGTCACCGGAACGCCCAGCCGGGTGCCATGATAGCTGAGGCCCTGCGAGTGATTACCCGCCGACGCCGCAATCACCCCGCGCGCGCGCTGGTCATCTGGCAGCAGCAGCAGCGCGTTCAGTGCCCCGCGCTCCTTGTAAGCGGCAGTGAACTGGAGGTTCTCAAATTTCAGCCAGATATCCGCGCCGGTGATCTCCGACAGCGTGATCGAGTGGATCATCGGAGTGTTGACAACCGCGCCCGCGATCCGCCCAGCGGCAGCGCGGACATCGTCGATGGTAAGGTCGGCCGGGCTAGCGGCGGCGCCCTTGGGGCTCAGAGTGACTGGCTGCGATGACATGATGCAGGAGCGATTAATGGCTTGGGCGCGCAAGGGCAATCGCCTGCCATGCGGATTTCCAGCGCTGGATCGCATTGGCAAGTCTGAGCGACGGCGATAGGCACAGCGGCCCAATGCTCATCCCGCCCCAAGGAATGCCATGTTCCGCCGCGCCGCGTTTGCCCTTGCTACTGTTTGCTCGCTCACCCTTCACGTCCCGGTCCTTGCCGATACGCTTATCGACAATGTCGACGGGGTCACAATCGACGCCGACGGAAAAGTGAAGCGCTTCAACGGACTGGTGTTCGACGAGGATGGCAGGATCACAGCTGTGCTCGCGCGTGGCGACAAGCGGCCGCTGGTCGATTACCGCCTCGATGGCGAGGGGCAGGTCATGCTCCCCGGCATGATTGACGCGCATGTGCGCCTGATGGACGTGGGCTTTGCAGCGCTGACGCTCGACCTTTCGGGCACCACCTCCCTTGAAGACGCCCTCGCCCGGATCAAGGCCTTCGCCGAGGAGAACCCTGGGCGGCCATGGATTATCGGACGCGGCTGGAACCAGGAGAAGTGGGGGCTTGGTCGCTTCCCCACCGCCGCCGAACTCGACAGCGCGGTATCCGACCGTCCTGTATGGCTTGAGCACGCGGATAATCACGCCCATTGGGGCAACACCCTCGCGATCACGACCGCGCGGATTACCGCCAAGACCGCCGATCCGGCGGGAGGAAAGATCATTCGCGATGCCAAGGGCGCGCCCGCAGGCGTCTTTCTCGACAAGGCGGTGCAGCTCGTTGCCACGTTTGTTCCGCCCCCACGCCCTAAAGACCGCGATGTCGCTCTCGCCAAAGCGCAGGAGATGCTGCTGGCCAAAGGCGTCACCGCCGTCGCCGATATGGGCACCGAGCCTGCCGATTGGACGACCTTCCGCCGCGCAGCCGATGAAGGCCGGCTTCAACTCCGCATCATGTCCTATGCCGATACTGTCGAGACGCTCGAACTCATGGCGGGGCCCGGACCGACCGGCTGGCTCTATGACGACCGGCTGCGGATGGGCGGGATCAGTCTGCGGCTTGATGGCGCGCTGGGATCACGCGGGGCGAGCCTGAAGCTGCCTTATGCCGATGATCCGGGCACAAGGGGGCTGCAATTGCTTAGCCCTTCACAGCTCAGAAACCTCATGAGCCGGGCGGCGATGGACAATTTCCAAGTCGCCGTCGACGCGATCGGTGATGCTGCCACTGCCGACGTGCTCGCTGCGATCGAGGAGCTTTCGGAAAGCTACAAAGGGGATCGCCGCTGGCGCATTGAACAGGCGCAGATCATTGATCCGGTCGATTTGCCACGGCTAGCGCAGCACGGCGTCATCGCCTCGATGCAGCCGCTTTATCAGACCTCTGGCCGAGGGATAACCGAGGCGCGGCTGGGTCCGGACCGGCTGACTGGGGCCTATGCCTGGCGGAGCGTGCTCAAGGTTAGCGGGCGGCTGGCTTTCGGTTCCGATGCGCCCGTCGAGCTTGCCGATCCCTGGGCAGGCATGGCCGCCGCCATCAGCCGCACCGATGCGGCGGGCGAGCCCTTTGGCGGATGGTTGCCGCAGGAAACCGTGACACGCGAACAAGCGCTGGCAGGCTTCACGGCGGATGCCGCCGTTGCCGGGTTTGCCGATGGCCGCTTCGGCCGCCTGCTGCCCGGCGAGCGCGCCGACTTCCTGCTGGTGGACCGCGATCCGCTGTTTGCCTCGCCTGAGGCCCTGCGCGAGATCAAGGTGCTTCAGGTTTGGATCGGCGGGGTCAAAGTGAGGGGCGAGTAACTTACTCGGCTGCGGCTGCTTCGGCCGCCTCCTCGGCCTCGCGCGCGGCTTTATCGGCCTCCACCGCCTTTTCCTGCAACCGCATCAAGAGGAGCGAGGCCTCAAACAGTAACCACAGCGGAACCGCGAGAATGATCTGCGAGCCCGGATCAGGCGGGGTCACAATCGCGGCAATGATAAAGATGCCGACAATCACATAGCGCCGCGCTGCCACCATCTGCGCCCGCGTGACGATCCCGGCGCGATGGAGCAGCAGCAGCAGGACCGGCAAGAGGAACGTCACCCCAAAGCCGAGGATGAACTGCATCGCGAGATTGAGATATTCGCCCGCGCTCGGCAGCGCCTGTATCTGCAAGCCCCCCGCATCTCCCCCGAAGCCGAGGAAGAATTTGAAGGCGGTCGGCATGACGACGAAGTAAGCGAGCGCCGCGCCCGCGCTGAACAGGACCGGTGTCGCGAAGAGAAAGGGCAGGAAAGCCTTCTTCTCGCGCGCATAAAGGCCCGGGGCGATAAAGGCCCACAGCTGGTTGGCGATCACCGGAAAGCTGACCATGAAGCCCGCAAACAAGGCGACCTTCAGCTCGACAAAAAAGACCTCCGGCAGCTTGGTGAAGATCAGTTGGCCCTCGCCATTGGGAAAGGCCTGCTTGAGAGGCCAGACCAACAGTCCGAGGATCTCGTCCGCGAAATAAAGGCACACGGCAAAGCCCACGCCAAGCGCGAGCAGCGCACGGATAACCCGCGTGCGCAACTCGATCAGATGATCGAGCAACGGCGCGCGGGTCTCGTCGAGATCCTCAACCTTGAACATCGGTCTCACCAGTGTGCGGCTTGGCCGGTAACATCGGTTCGCGCGGCGTCTCATCCTCGGGCGGTGTATCCTGCGACCCGAGCGTAATCTTCGCGACCTTGGCTGCGGCTGTCTCAGCGACCGGCGCGGGGGGATCGACCGGCGCAGGCCCGGTCATCAGAGGCGCGCCTGCCTCAGCCTCAGTCAGCGCGGCGGAACGGCGCATGATCTCTTCGTTCTGCGCCTTCCACTTCTTTTCCATGTCCTCGAGCTCAGCCTCGCGCACCATGGCATCGATACCGCTGCGAAAATGGGCCGAGACACGTCGCATCTTCCCGATCCAGCGACCAGCCGTGCGCATTGCGAGCGGCAGGTCCTTGGGCCCGATCACCACCACTGCGACGATCAGGATGACCAGCAGCTCTCCGGCGCCGATGTCGAACATGAGAGTGCGCCCGTTCCGCCGCGTTTCAAGGCGGCCCGATCAGGAGCCGGTGCTGTCGGACTTGTCGAGCGTGGTCTGGGCCGAGGTCTCAACCGGGGCGGCAGGCGGCTCAATCCGCGAGGCCTTGGCGGCGACTTCCTCGGTCTCGTTGAGGCCTTTCTTGAAGCTCGAGATGCCCTTGCCAAAATCGCCCATCATTTCCGAGATGCGCCCGCGACCGAACAGCACCAACACGATCACCAGCACGATGATCCAGTGCCACAGCGAAAAGCTACCCATTGTCTCAACTCCACAAGTGCGGCCAAAAGGGTGGAAAGGCGCCGCATGACGGGGCGTGGCCCGCCGCTCTGATACGTTCCATCTAGGCCAAGCGGTTGCAGATTGCGAGTCAGTCCGCCAGATTCCCGTCGTCTGAGGTGTCGCTTTCTTCGGGCTCTTCATCGGGCTCGAACCGCATCGCCGCTTCCATTGCCTCGTCAACCGGATCGAGCAGGCCTGCGGCACGCAATTCATCGATGCCGGGAAGGTCGCGGCGGCTGGCGAGGCCGAAATGGTCGAGGAAGTCCGGCGTGGTCGCGTAGATCACCGGTCGCCCCGGCACCTCGCGGCGTCCGGCAGGCTTCACCCAGCCCGCCTCCATCAGCACGTCGAGCGTGCCCGCGCTAGTCTGCACCCCGCGGATCGACTCAATCTCTGCCCGGCTGACCGGCTCGTGATAGGCGATGATCGCGAGAACCTCGGTGGCGGCGCGGCTCAATCGGCGCACCTGCTCCTTCTCACGGCGCAAAAGGTGCGCCAGATCGGGCGCAGTCTCGAAATGCCACCGCCCCGCGCGCTCGACGAGATGCACTCCTCGCGCACGGTAACGGGCTTCGAGCAACCCCAGAGCGTCGCGCACGTCGGCATGGGCAAGTCCGCCGAGATGTGCGGCCAAAGCTTCGGCGCTCATCGGCTCCTCGGAGGCGAACAGGGTCGCTTCAACGGCGCGTTCGAGCGTGCCCGGCTCCTCGCTCACGCCCCCAATCCCTGGGGTGCGCCGTCCCTGAGACGGCGAATGCGCAAGGGGGCAAAGGCGCGATCCTGCTCAAGCTCGGCCCGCCCGCGCTTGGCGAGTTCCAACGCGGCAACAAAGCTGGAGGCGAGCGCCGAGCGGCGCAGTTCGGTCGAGGCATGCGGCGGCAGAAAGTCGCGGATATCCATCCACTCGAGCGTCACGCCAAGCATCGCAGAGACCCGCTCCAGTGCCGAATCCAGCGTCATGACCGGGCGGTTGGCGACATGGTAGATGCGCGGCGCGGTGCGCGCCTTGATCTGGCCATAGGCCTGGATGACGGTAAACAGATCGCTGCGCCAGACGATCTTGCGATCGGTCCGCAGGCCTTCCGGGGTGCCGCGCAGGAACACGTCGCGCCCGATCCGGTCGCGCCCCATGAGCCGGGCCGCAGCCTCACGCATCGCGCCGAGACGCTGCAGGCGCAATTGCAGGCGCAGCGCCAACTCCTCGGGGCTGGGATCTTCCTGCTCCGCCTTGGGCAGCAGCATCGCCGATTTGAGATAGGCCAGCCACGCCGCCATCACCAGATAGTCGGCCGCCAGTTCCAACCGCATCGCTCCGGCGCGGTCGATGTAATTGAGGTATTGATCAACCAGCGCGAGGATCGAAATCTGCCTGAGGTCAACCTTCTGCCGCCGGGCCAAATCGAGCAGGAGGTCAAGCGGCCCTTCCCATCCATCGAGCTCAAGATAAAGCGCATCCGCAGCCGCCTTCCCGCCGTCGGGCGGCAACATGAAGGGCGGCTCGGGGGCGTTCATGCAGAGGCTCCGGTGAGCGCCAGCAGCGCATCACGCTTGGCCAGCAATTCGGTCGCCCGCGGCGAGATAGCGTCTATTACACACGTGCCCGCCAGCGCCTTGTCGAGCCGCGCAGAGGTTGCCTCGGACATGGTCGGCAGGACGTCACAGATGCCCGCCATGTCGTCCATCTTCCCCCAGCAGTTAAGCACAATATCGACCCCTGCCGCATGGGCGCGGGCCGCACGCTCCGGGATCGACCCGCCAAGCGCCTCCATGTCGATATCGTCGGTCAGCAGCAGCCCATCAAAGCCAATCGCGCCGCGGATCACATCGCGGATCACGGTTGACGACAAGGTCGCGGGGTTCTCGGCATCCCATGCCGTGAAGACAAGGTGTCCCGTCATCCCGATAAGCGCATGATTCAAAGTGCGAAATGGGGTGAGGTCATCTTCAAGGTCAGCCGCCGATGCAGTCACCGTCGGGAGCGCCTTGTGGGTGTCGACGTCGGTTCTGCCGTGGCCAGGCATATGCTTGATGCACCCCGTCACGCCCCCTGCAGCCAACCCTTCGAGCACCGCGCGGCCCAGCGCTGCTACAGCCATCGGATGAGAGCCGAAAGCGCGGTCGCCGATGACGTCATGCGCGCCAGGTACGCGCAGGTCGAGCGGGGGGTGGTAATCGACCGTAATCCCCATGGCCGAGAGTTCGAGCGCCATTGCGGTCGCATTCGCTCGTGCCGCTTCAATCGCGCTGGCCGGAGCAAGGTCGTAAAGCGCCTCGAAGGCCTGTCCGGCTGGATAGCCTGCCCAATGCGGTGGTCGTAGCCGGGCTACCCTGCCGCCTTCCTGATCGATCGAGACCAGCAAGCGGTCTCTGCCATGAATGCTGCGCAGATCATCGGTCAGCGCGCGCAGTTGCAGCGGATCGACGCAATTGCGGCCGAACAGGATATAGCCTGCCGGATCAGCCTCACGGAAAAAGGCGCGCTCATCGGCTGTCAAATGCGAGCCGGAAAGACCAAAAATCGCCGGAATCATAGCCTAAAGTCGCATTCTAGCAGGGGTCTAGCAAGGGCTGCAGGGGGTCAAGGACGGGGAAAAGCCGCCTCAAGCACCCGCTAAGCCGCTGCTATTTGACCTGACAATCGACCCCATCGGCCCTGAGCGCCGCGCACAGCCGGTCACCTTCGGCACGGGTGCCGACCACGGCCTGCAGGCGATAGACTGTGCCGATATCGACCTTGCCTTCGACCACACGGTATTTGAGGCCCTTGAGCGCGTCGGTGCGGCGCAAGGCCTCGCTCCAGCCCTGTTCGGCCCGGGCGCGGGTGCCATAGGCGGCGAGCTGAACGCCGACGCCCCCCGTAGCTGGCGCTGGAGCGGCAGAAGGCGTGGCAGCTGGCGCAGCAGGCTTGGCCGAACCCGTGCCGGCAGGCGGAGCAGCAGGGGCCTCGGGCGGTTCGCCCGGCAACGGCGGAAGCTTGGCATCGGCCATCACCGCCGAGCGCGATCCGCCCTCGCTGACAACCGGCGCGACATTTCCCGTACCTTCGAAGGTCTTGCCGCCCGGATCGTTGGGCCGCTGTTTGATTGGGCCAGCGGGGGCTGCGATCACGCTGCCATCAGCGACCACATCGCCGCCGACACTCCGGTTCGAAAGCCACCACACCCCGCCGACGAGCACAGCGAGAAGCCCGACCATCCCGGCAGCGAAGAGCATGATCTGCCCGGGGTCCAGCCCGGCGTCCGGCTCTTCCTCGTCGGATTCGAGCCACGGCAGCGTGTCGGTATTGGCGAGATCAAGCTCACCATCGACTGCGTCCAGTTCTTCATATTCGGCATTGATCATGGCGATCTCTTGCGGTTCCCGGGACGACAAATTGCCCTCGGTTACATGCTTTCAACAGCCTCGACGCCCAACACGCCGAGCCCACCCTTGATGACTTGCCCGATTGCAGCCGCGAGGAAAAGCCTTGCGGCGGTCAACTGCGGGTCGTGTTCCAGGATGAAGCGCTTTTCCGGGCGGTCATTACCGAGGTTCCAGAAGGAATGGAGATCGGCAGCCAGATCATAGAGGTAGAAGGCGATCCGGTGCGGCTCGCGGGCACGCGCTGCCAGTTCGATCTCGCGCGGGAACTGCGCAGCGCGGGCGACCAGCGCCAACTCCTCTGCACCGAGCAGATCAAGATTGGCATCGGACGGCGCGATCCCCGCCTCACCAGCCTTGCGCAGCGTCGAGCGGACCCGCGCGTGGGCATACTGGACATAGAAGACTGGATTGTCCTTTGAGGCTTCAACCACCTTGTCGAAGTCGAAGTCCATCTGCGCATCGGGCTTGCGCGTGAGCATCGTGAAACGCACCACGTCCTTGCCGACCATTTCGACGACGTCAGCCAGCGTGACGAAGTTGCCCGCCCGCTTTGACATCTTGAACGGCTGGCCGCCCTTCATCAGCTGGACCATCTGGACCAACTTGACCTCGAACGGCTTGGCCGCAGCACCATCCGCGCTGGTGAGCGCAGCGACCGCGGCCTTGATCCGCTTGACCGTGCCCGCATGGTCCGCGCCCCAGATATCGACCAGCGCATCGGCGGTCTGCGCCTTCTGGAAGTGATAGGCCAAGTCGGCGCCGAAATAGGTCCATGCGCCGTTCGACTTCTTGATCGGGCGATCCTGATCATCGCCGTACTTGGTCGAGCGGAACAGCGGCAGCGAGACCGGCTCCCAATCCTCGGGTGGTGCCTTACCCTTGGGCGCTTCGAGCACGCCGTCATAGACCAAATCGTGGTCGCGCAGCCATTGCTCGGCGGCGTCGACCTTGCCCGAGGCCTGCAATTCGGCTTCGGAAGAGAACAGGTCGTGCTTGATCCCGAGCGTGGCGAGGTCCGCACGGATCATGTCCATCATCGCCGCGACCGCGCGGGTGCGGAACAGGATCAGCCATTCGCCCTCGGGCAGAGCAGCATAGTGATCGCCAAACTCAGCAGCGAGCGCCTCACCGACCGGCACCAGATAATCACCGGGATAGAGACCTTCGGGGATGGTGATGGTCTCGCCCCCCGTGTCCTTAGCAAGCGCCTCGCGGTAGCGCAGGTGAACCGACCGGGCGAGGACATCGACCTGCGCGCCGGCATCATTGACGTAGTATTCGCGCGTCACCGCATGGCCGGCGAATTCGAGCAGGCTGCCCAGCGCATCGCCCACCACCGCGCCGCGGCAATGGCCCATGTGCATCGGGCCGGTGGGGTTGGCCGAGACATATTCGACATTGACGGTGGTGCCCCCGCCCATCTGGGAACGGCCGTAATCGCCGCCCATCGCGGCAATCGCCTGCAATTCGGCGAGCCACGCGGCAGGCGCAAGGCGCAGGTTGATGAAGCCCGGCCCGGCGATGTCGGCGCTGGTGATGGCGGGGTGCTGGCTGAGCTTGGCCGTGATCGCCTCAGCCAGCGCACGCGGGTTCAGTCCGGCGGGCTTGGCGAGCACCATCGCGGCGTTGGTGGCAAGGTCGCCGTTGGCGGGATCACGCGGCGGCTCGAGTGTGACATTGGCGAAGGAGGTGCCCGAAGGCAGAACGCCTTCGCCAACCAACTCGGTCAGCACATTGTCGATCAGCGCCGCATAGGCGGCATAAAGAGTGGTGGGTTTGGTCATCGGTCATCTCTTGCGTCAGGCGCGTATCGTCGCGCGTGAAAAAAGGAAGCGGGGTCCCGGGTCAAGCCAGGAAAGACGTTTTGTGAGGCGCGCATCTTGCTGCTGTGCAGACCACGCGGCCTCAAGTCGAGAAGCGAAGGGGCTGTGCCGAGGACGCTCCCGCACTGGCGGGGGCGAAGGGCAAACTACTTCGTCACATTATACGCCAATTGCGTCTCGGTCAGTTGGAAGCCGACCAACATCTCGAAGCGGGTGCGCGCGATCGCGGACTTCACTTCGGGATCGGCAAGCGGATCGAGCGCTGCCTCTTCATCGCCCGCGCGTCGTCGCTTGGTGATCCTCTCGCGGATGTCTTCCGGCAGCGCCGCGTCGGCACGGCCCACATAAGACCCAGCCTTGGCTGTGGCCGATGCGCGCTCCTGCCCGTCTTCAAAGGCCAAAGTGACTGTGCCAATCCGCTTGGAAACAACGGCGCTACCGCCACGCAGCACCGTGACAAAATAGGGCAAGGACACGGTCCGCGCCCCGCGCGTATCGCTACGCCTCGCATTCACGGTAAAGCTCGCCTCGGAATAGACCCGATCGGCAGAATCGTCACAGGTCGCACGCAGATTGGTCATCGCCGCGCTTACATCCAGGCTCTGCGTGGTGGTGTCAGCCGGGTTACGGAAAGTGGTCACGTCGCCGGTATAGTCGGGGATGCCGACCGCCGGACACAGGCTCAGCACGCTTGCGATCCCAATGCCCTGGTCGAGCACCAACTCGCCCTCGTTAGAGCAGGCGGTCAGCGCCGCCACGGTGGCAAGAGCGGTAATGGCGCGCGCGCGAAGCATGTTGAAAACCCGTCCTCGAAAATCCGATCTCGTGCGCCCTAGCGAGGACGTGGGAAAAACGCTAGGGGTCGAGAGATGAACGCTCCCTTTCACAGCCCCGCAGCCGACGAGGCCACACGCCCACCCCTCGACCTGCTGATCGCCGCGCCGCGCGGCTTCTGCGCCGGGGTCGACCGGGCGATCGAGATCGTCGAGCGCGCCATCCAGCGCTTCGGCGCGCCCATCTATGTGCGCCACGAGGTGGTGCATAACCGCTACGTGGTCGAGGACCTGCGCGCGCGCGGTGCGGTCTTTGTCGAGGAGCTCGACCAGGTGCCGGACGGTGCCACCGTGATCTTCAGCGCCCACGGCGTTTCCCAGGCCGTACGCGGGGAGGCCGCGCGACGCGGCCTCAAGGTTTTCGATGCCACCTGCCCGCTGGTCACCAAG
>JBJTTE010000297.1:0-4103 GCA_046080005.1 Erythrobacter sp. | reverse complement strand
TACGCCGCCGCCGCCATGCTCATGATCCGCCGATTGGCACGCTCTGAATGACTTTCGAAACCGACTCTAAGAAACTAGGCGATAGGGTAACCAGGACACGCCCAAGACGCTCGTCTGAAGCGGACGAGCGAAAAACAAACTAAGCCGCTTCCACCACCTCGTCGGCGTCGCGCAGGACATAGCCGCGACCCCACACGGTCTCGATGTAATTGTCCCCGCCGCAGGCCAGCGACAGCTTCTTGCGCAGCTTGCAGATGAACACGTCGATGATCTTGAGTTCGGGCTCGTCCATGCCGCCATAGAGGTGTTTGAGGAACATTTCCATGGTGAGCGTCGTCCCTTTGCGGAGCGAGAGCAGCTCGAGCATCGCATATTCCTTGCCGGTCAGGTGCACCCGGGCGCCGTCGACTTCGACCGTCTTGGCATCAAGGTTGACCGCCAGCTTGCCGGTGCGGATCACGCTTTGCGAGTGACCCTTTGAACGGCGGACCACGGCATAGATGCGGGCGACCAGCTCTTCACGGTGGAACGGCTTGGTCACGTAATCATCAGCGCCAAAGCCAAAGCTGCGGATCTTGGAATCCATTTCGCTGATGCCCGAAAGGATTAGCACCGGGGTCTGCACCTTGGCGACGCGCAGCTTCTTGAGCACGTCATAGCCGTGCATGTCGGGCAGGTTGAGATCGAGCAAGATGATGTCGTAATCGTAGAGCTTGCCGAGATCCAAACCCTCTTCGCCAAGGTCGGTCGAATAGACGTTGAAGCCCTCGGTCGTGAGCATCAGCTCGATTGCCTTGGCAGTGGTCGGTTCGTCTTCGATCAGCAGAATGCGCATTGCAGTCCCCTATCTTGCCCTGTGGTAACCCCCGCTTAGGAGAGGTTGCCGTCTGTTAACCACGCCACTTCTCACCAAAAAAGGTTAATAAGAAGTTTAGGGCGTTAACTTTTTGAGGTGAGTCTTTCGAGTCACACCCCGGAAGAGATGAAATCGACGGCAGGCTAAGGCTTTAACGCCAGCGCGTCGCCCTAGGGAAAGTCCTAAGACGCCCCCGCCAGCTTCTTCGCCCGCCGCCGCTCCGCGCTCGATCCCAGCCCGATCGCCTCGCGGTATTTGGCCACCGTGCGCCGGGCGAGATCGTATCCTTCCTTCTGCAGCATTTCTGCCAGCTGTTGATCGGACAGGATGTTTTTTGCCGTCTCATTATCGATCAGCGCCTTGATCCGCGCCTTGATCGCGGCCGAGGATGCGCCTTCACCATCCGCCGAAGCAACGCCGCTGGTGAAGAAGTACTTCAGCTCGAACGTCCCGCGCGCGCAGGCGAGATATTTGTTGCTGGTGACGCGGCTGACGGTGCTTTCGTGCATCCCGATCTGCTCGGCCACCTCGCGCAGCGTGAGCGGGCGCAGTTCGGCAACGCCGCGGCGGAAGAAGCCGTCCTGCTGCTTCACAATCTCGGCGGCGGTCTTGAGGATGGTCTTCTGGCGTTGGTCCAAGGCACGGATGAGCCAATGCGCATCGGCCAGCTTCTCCTTCAGCCAGCCTTGCGATTCCTTGTTTGTCGCCCCGGCATTAAGCTCAACATAGTAGCCGCGATTAACGATCAGTCGGGGCAGAGTGTCCTCGTTAAGGGCTATATCCCAACCTCCGCTGGCATTCGCGGCGATAAGGATATCGGGCACGACTGTCCCTGCTTCGGCGGTCGCAAAGGCAAGACCGGGGCGCGGATTGTAACTGCGCAGTTCGCGCAGCATGTCGGCAAAGTCCTCGTCATCGACCCGGCACAGGCGCTTCAACCGCTCCACCTCGCCTCGCGCGACAAGATCAAGATTGCTGATCAAGGCCGCCATGCACGGGTCATAGCGATCCGCCTCGCGCGCCTGGATCGCGATGCACTCGGCCAGATCGCGTGCGCCCACGCCCGATGGGTCAAGCGATTGCACCAGCCGGAGCGCCGCTTTGGCATCGAACACATCGACCCCGAGATCATCGGCCACCTCGTTGAGCGAAGCCGTGAGGTAGCCCGCCTCATCGAGCATCCCGATGATATGGCGCGCGATGAAGGCAGTCTGCGGGTCTGCGGTCAACGCGCCGATCTGGGCTTCGAGATGCTCGGCGAGTGTGACGTCGGCAGCGCGCAGCTGCTCCCAATCGGGCATATCGTCAAAGTTGCCGCCGCCCGCGTCGCCTGCCGCGCCCCATTCCGCATCGCGCAGCGAGGGTGCAGCGCCGTCGCCCGTATCCCAGTCGCGGTCGACAGAAGCGAGATCGAGCGGCGCATCGCCCTCACCTCCGCCCGCCAGCATAAGCGCATCAGCGGTCGCTGCCTCGCCAGCAGGCGCTGCCACTTCGATCCGTTCGGGCTCGCCCGGTTCGGCAGGTCCGCCGGTGTCGAGCAGCGGGTTGGCTTCCAGCGCCTCGGTAATGAAGGTCTCGATTTCCAGATTGGAGGCCGCGAGCAGCTTGATCGCCTGCTGCAATTGCGGCGTCATCACCAGCGATTGCGACTGGCGTAGATCGAGGCGGGGGCCCAGTGCCATGCCCGTGCCTGCTAAAGTGTAAAGCTTTCGCCGAGATAAAGCCGCCTTACGTTCTCGTCGGCGACCAGCTCCTGCGGGCTCCCCGCAAACAGCACCTGCCCACCATAGATGATGCAGGCGCGATCAACGATATCGAGCGTCTCGCGTACGTTGTGATCGGTGATCAACACCCCGATGCCGCGTTGCTTGAGGTCCTTCACCAGATCGCGGATGTCGCTGATCGAGAGCGGGTCAATCCCGGCGAAAGGCTCGTCGAGCAGCATGATCGAAGGCTTGGTCGCCAGCGCGCGGGCGATCTCGCAGCGCCGCCGCTCCCCGCCCGACAACGCCATCGCCGGGCTTTCGCGCAGACGCGTCAGGCCGAATTCGTCCAACAGTCGCTCCAGCTCAGACGCGCGGGTAGCCTTGTCGGGCTCGACCAGTTCGAGCACGCAGGCGATGTTCTGCTCAACGGTCATGCCGCGGAAGATACTGGTTTCCTGCGGAAGGTAGCCAAGGCCAAGGATCGCGCGGCGATACATCGGCAGCTTGGTGACATCATCGCCGTCCATCAGTATGCGGCCCGAATCCGGCTTCACCAGCCCCATGATCGAATAGAAGCAGGTGGTCTTGCCCGCCCCATTCGGCCCCAGCAGACCCAGCACCTCGCCCTTCGCGACGGTCAGCGAGATATCAGTCAACACCGCGCGCTTGTCGTAGCTTTTCGCGATCGAGATCACCTCCAACCCGCTGCCGAGCGGTTGCGGGGGAGCGGCCTCCTGGACCGGATCGGAAAGGGTCGTCGTGCTCATCTGTCTGCGAGCTTTAGCAGGCTTCACCCGTCAGAAAAGAGGTGCCGGACGTTTGGCAGGATTTTTGCTTTGCGCTGACGTCAGCGCGCACGTCCATCCGCACCAGGGCAAAAGAGTGACCAATTTGAGCGCTTTGGCGCTGATCATTGGCGCTTTGCGCAAGATTGAGACGCCATCGCACGGGTTATTGCAACGATGCTACACCTTTGCGATAGTGTGCAGCGGGGAAGCAGTCCGTTGGAGAGCGGCACAGATGGTTAAATCAGACACGAATACGAGAGCGCGTGCCAAGAGCGAGGGATTGACCGCAGGCCGGGTGCGCGATTGGCGCAAGTCGATGAGCGATCATGTCGCCTATGGTCTGCTCGTCTATACCACGCTGCAGATTTTCGTGACCGTCAAGGCGCTGGCCGAGGGTTCATCGACCGCGCTGCCCTATCTTGCGCTGATTGTTCTGGTTGCCGGGATCATCCCGGTGTGCCGCTGGTTCGAAAAACGCTGGGCTGGCCTCAGCGATGCCGAAGCCGCTGACCCGGCCTTTGCCTCCGCCTTCCGCCGCGACGTGATGACGCTGTGGGCCGTGGCCATCGGCCTGCCCTTCGCGCTGACCTTGATCTTCAAGATGCTGCTGAGCTTTTTCTAGGTAGGACTTTGCCTACCCCGCCCCGGACTTGACCTAAGAGTCGGTTTCGAAAGTCATTCAGAGCGTGCCAATCGGCGGATCATGAGCATGGCGGCGGCGGCGTAGAGGAAGGCTGCGGCGGATTTGAGGGT
>JBJTTE010000296.1:0-6509 GCA_046080005.1 Erythrobacter sp. | reverse complement strand
GTCCAGCGGACTTCAGAACGCGATCAGGGTGGGTCAGGTTGGTCGGAAACCGCTCTAAGTGATCCGGTAGTATTCGGCCACCCGCTCCAGCGCGATCCGGAGCACCAGCTTGCCGCTGCGCACCGGCCAGCCGAGGGTCTTTTCGGCTTCGGGCAAGGCCTCGCCAGCACAGACCACCCGCCACAGGATATCTTCCAGCCCCTTGCCTGCGGCACGAATTGCCGCATCGAAGCGCTGGCGTGCCGCGACCTGACGTTCGCTCGGCGCGAGACCTTGATCCCCCGTCGTCTTCACCCGCACCGGATCCCAGCGCATCGTGATACTGGTGGAAAGCTGGGCGCGCTCATAATCCGCTCGCAGTGCTTCGCCCGCCAGCAAAAGCCTTTCCGTAAGGTGCCCACGCGCGTGAAGCCAGACGAGCGGGCTTTCGTTGAGGTTCACCGTCACCGAGCGCGCAGGCCGCACCCCGCCCGGTGCGGCGGGACCGCGGCGCGGGCCTTCCGATGTCAGTTCGCGTTCGACGAGATGGCGAGTCATAGCTGTTTCCTCCGCTTGATGATCGACCAGGGCTTGCCAAGACGGCGCATCTGTAGGAAAGAAAAAACCAATCCGGTTAAATCGAGTGCCTCACAATGACCAACCGTATTCGTGATATCCGCAAGGCCAAGGGGCTGACGCTGGCCGAACTCGGCGCTGCCTGCAGCCCGCCCACCACGGCGCAAACCATCGGGCGGCTTGAGACCGGGATGCGCCAATTGTCGCTGACCTGGCTGAACCGCATCGCCGCTGCTCTGGACGTCGATCCCGCCAGCCTGATGCGCGCCGAAACAGCCGCACCCGCGCAGATCGTTGCCGAACTGGGTGCAAGCGGGCCGGAAGCCCTCTCAGCTCCGCGTGAGGCATTGGTGCCCAGCGCGCTTGCCCATGAGGATGGGCCTGTCCCGCTGGTGCTCGCGGTTACTGCGAGCATCGGCGAATATCGCCCGGGCGACCTCATCTGGCTGCGCCCGATCGATCCCGCCGACGCCCAATCGGCCATCAACCGCGATTGCCTCCTGCCCCGCCCCGGCGGACGTTTTGCCTTTGGACGCTTGATCGACCGGCGCGGAACGCTGGTCGGTTTGCTGCCGCCGGGCGCAGGGCAAAAGCAGGTGGTGATCGAAAATCCCGCATGGATCGCGGTCGCCTTCATGCTTGTGAGAGCGCTTTAAGGCCGCTGTGCTAGGAACGCCGCATCGTGAAGCACGTGCTAGCCCTCTCGACACTCTATCCCAACCCGGTCAACCCGCGGTTCGGCACCTTTGTCGCCCGCTCGCTCGAAGCACTGGCGAAGCGGCGCGACTGGCGGGTCACAGTGGTCGCGCCGATCGGTCTGCCCCCCTTGGCTTTGGGCCGCTACCGCCCGCTCGCCGCTCTACCCGAGACAAGCGAGGAAGGCGGCATCATCATTCATCGACCGCGCTTCACGCTGCTCCCGCGCATCGGCGCGCGCCGCAACGCTGCCGCCATCGCCAAGAAAGTGCTGCCGCTGGTCCAGCACATCCATGCCGATCAGCCGATCGACGTGCTCGATGCGCAATTCTTCTTCCCTGATGGTCCGGCCGCCGCCGCAGTTGCCCGGGCAATGGGCCTGCCGCTATCGATCAAGGCGCGCGGCAGCGATATCACATTTTGGGGCGCGCAGGATTTCGCCCGCAAGCAAATGCTGGAGGCAGCAGATACGGCCACCGGCCTGTTGGCGGTCAGCCGCGATCTGGCCGCGCAGATGGCAGCGATGGGCATGGCAGCGGACAAGATCACGCTGCACTACACCGGGCTTGATCGCGACCGGTTTCGTCCGCTTGAGCATACGCAGCTGCGCAGCCAGCTGAGCCGCGAGCTGGGCTTTGCGATGCCCGACAATACGCCGCTGCTCGCCTGCGTAGGCGCGCTGATCGAGCGCAAGGGTCAGGCCATCGCGATCGCCGCGCTGCGTGAGGTGCCAGGCGCGCGGCTGGTGGTGATCGGCAAGGGCGAGGATGAGACGCGGCTGCGCGCGCTGGCGGTCAGCGAAGAGGTGGAGAGCCGCGTGTTCTTCGCCGGGTCGCTCGACTACAATATGGTGCCGCTGCTGCTATCGGCCGCCGATGTGATGGTCCTGCCGACGGCCAACGAAGGCCTTGCCAATGCCTGGGTCGAGGCGCTCGCGTGCGGAACGCCGGTGGTGACCTGCGACGTCGGCGGGGCACGTGAGCTGATCACCAACGAGACCGCCGGGCGGCTGGTCGAGCGCAATGCGGCGGCGGTAGCCGCGGGGATCAACGCCGTGCTCAATGACCCGCCTGCGCGCGAGGCGGTTGCCGCGCTGACCGAGCATTTCAGCTGGGATACCAACGCCGCTGCGCTCGCGGAGCATTATGAACGGCTGGTGGGGGGCGCCTGAGCCTCGCCCCTTCCCTCTACGCTTTCCCGCGCGCGAGCTTATCCTGCCGGTCAACTGAGCTTTCAGTCGGGACAAAGCTGTTCGAGGTCACCCCCATCCAGATCAGCAGGGGGCCTGCCATATAGACGCTCGAATAGGTCCCGATGAACAGGCCGACAGTGATTGCCGCGACCATGCCGAACAGGCTGGGCGGTCCGAAAATCAGCAGCGGGATCAGCGCGACAAACAGCGTCAGCGAGGTCATCACTGTGCGAGCGAGGGTCTCATTGACCGAGAGATCAAGCAGCTCACCCATCGGCATCTTGCGGTATTTCTTGAGGTTCTCGCGAATGCGGTCGTAGACCACGATGGTATCGTTGAGCGAATAGCCGATGATCGCCAGGATCGCGGCGACGATCTGGAGGCTGAACTCCATCTGGGTCAGCGCGAACAGGCCAACCGTCACCGAGACGTCATGCACCAGCGCGAACATCGCGCCGACGCCGAACTGCCATTCAAACCGCACCCAGATGTAGAGCGAGACCGCAGCCATCGCTGCCAGCAGCGCAAGGATCGCCGAGTTGCGGAATTCGCCTGCGACCTTGCCCGAGACGGTGTCATTGCCGTCCTTGCGCGCATCGGGATAGGCCTTGACGATGCTGGCAATCACCTTGTCGCCAATCGCGGTGGCTGCACCGGGCGTATCCTCAGTCCCTTTGGGCAGGGCAACCCGGATCGAGACCTGATTGGGCGCGCCGAATTCCTGCACCACCGGCTCGCCGTAGCCAAGCCCGCCGACCAGCTCGCGCAGGGACGAGATGGGTGCGGTTTGCTTCTGGGTGAAGGTCATGCGCACTTCCTGACCGCCCGCGAAGTCGACGCCGAAGTTCAGGCCATTGACCAGCACCGCTGCCCAGCTGCCGAAAATCAGCACCAGACTGAGCACGAAGAACGGAATGCGCAGCTTCAGGAACTTGATGTTGGTGTTGTCAGGAACGAGCTTCAGGAGTTTCATCGTCGCGCGCTCCTCAGATGATCAGGTCATTGGGCCGCGCCTTGCGCAGCCACCCGGCGACAAACATGCGGGTGAGGGTCACCCCGGTAAAGACCGAGGTGACGATGCCGATCACCAGCACCACGGCAAACCCTTTGACCGGGCCAGAGCCAAAGGCGAACAGCGCCACGCCCGAGATGACGTTGGTAAGGTTGGCATCGAAGATCGCCCGGCTGGCTTCCTTGTAGCCCGTCTCGACCGCCGCAACCACCTTGCGCCCCCGCGCTCGCTCCTCCCGGATGCGCTCGTTGATCAGCACGTTGGCGTCCACCGCCGCACCGATAGTGATGACGAAGCCCGCGATCCCTGGCAGGGTCAGAGTGAACCCGCCCAGCGCCATGATCCCAAGCAGCATCAGCACGTTAAACACCAGCGCGATCGTCGCATAGACCCCGAAACGGCCATAGGTTGCAATCATCAGCGCGATCACCGCGAGTGAGCCGATGCCCATCGCCAGCAAGCCCTTGCGGATCGAATCCGCGCCCAAGTCTGGCCCGACCGTGCGCTCCTCGACCACGGCGAGCGGCACCGGCAGCGCGCCTGATCTGAGCGAGATCGCAAGATTGTTGGCGGTCTCGGGCGTGAAGCTGCCCGAAATCTGCGCGTTGCCGCCAATGATCGGCTCATTGATATTTGGGGCGGAGAGGACCTGCCCATCGAGGATGATGGCAAACGGCTTGCCGACATTTTCTGTGGTCAGCTTGGCGAACTTGGCCCCGCCCTGCGCATCAAACGAGATGTTGACGACGTTGCGATTGTTCTGCGGGTCAACCCCGGCTTGCGCACCGGTCAGGTTGTCGCCGCGGATACCGCCAAGACGGCGCACCGCGACCGCGCCGCCTTGTTCGGCCGTGCCCGCAGCGTAGGGGAAAATCTGGCTGCCCGCCGGCGCAATGCCCGCCTGCACATTGCTGGGCAGGGCATTGAGATCGACCAGCTTGAATTCGAGCTGCGCAGTCTGGCCGACCAGGTTCTTGAGCCCTTCGGGGTCTTGCAGCCCCGGCACCTGCACCACAATGCGGGTGTCACCCTGCCGGATAATCGTCGGCTCGCGGGTGCCGAGTTCGTCAATGCGGCGGCGCACGACTTCGGTGGCGCTGTCCATCGCATCATTGATCGCCTGCTCTACGCCCGCATCGGTCTGGGTGAGAACCATGCTCTGCCCGTCGACCACCTGCAATTCCCACTCGCGCACAGTGGTCGCGCCTTGCATCACTGGCTCGATCAGCCCGCGCGCACGGTCAATAGCGGCGGCGCTGTCCAGCATGAAGGAGAGCTTGCCATCTGCCGTCGACACGTCACCGATGCGGATGCGCGGCGAGGCATTGCGCATCAGCTGGCGGACGGTTTCTTCCATATTATCCAGCCGCTGCGCGCGCACATCAGCGGACTTGGCTTCAAGCAGCAGGTGCGAGCCGCCCGCTAGGTCAAGCCCGAGATTGACCTCGGGATCGGGCAGCGCCTTGGGCCAGTCCAGCCCCGAGACATTGAACAGCGAGGGCAGCGACAACACGGCTGCTGCCAGCGTCAGGGCCCACAGGCTGAGCTTTTTCCAGAGGGGGAAGTCGAGCATTGCGTCAGTGTCTCACACGCAAATTGTCAGATGCGCCGCAGTCAGGTGCGGCAGGGTCAATCGTTGGCGGGGCTGCCGCCCGGCGGAATGATGTCGCCGAGCGTCGCCTTGATCGCTTTGACGCGGACATTGGTGCCGAGCTCGAGTTCGACATAGGTGTCGTCAACCTTGAGCACCTTGCCCACGAGCCCGCCTGCTGTGACCACCTGATCGCCCTTCTTGACCGAAGCAATCTTGGCCTGATGTTCCTTCTGGCGGGTCATCTGCGGGCGGATGATCAGGAACCAGAAGATCGCGATCATGCCGATGATCGGCAGGAAGCTGATCCAGGCAGGCGGCGCTGCGGCAGCGCCCGTCCCGGCAACGGCGGCGAGAAGATCGAATGTCATGCAGTAAAGCCCGTCTGGATCCCGTGATTGCAAGCCGGAGCATGCGCCCCTTGCGCTCAAGTGGGCGCGCCTAGCAGCATTGCAAGCGACCCGCAATCAACAGGGGCATAACGATGCACACGCGCAACACCTGGACGCATTCAAACCGCCTTGCCAGCCCCAGCCACCCCGCCTATAGGCGCCGCTCCACTGGTGACGGGACGTAGCGCAGCCTGGTAGCGCATCACACTGGGGGTGTGGGGGTCGGAGGTTCGAATCCTCTCGTCCCGACCAGTGGTTTTCACGCAAGGATGGATCCTTCGGACGGGCGATAAAGACCGCTTGGATGCGATGATGCATCTCGAGTCTAACTAGGCGCAAAAAAACCGGGCACGCACGAAGATACGTGGACCGATAAAGCAGATGACTTTCTACGCTCACTAACGCTACCCGAAACAATACGGGGCCAACCAAAGACGCGAAGAGGGGACGCAAAGGTCGATGATCGCGGACTATCTTACGCGACGACTTTCGGGCACCTGGCTGGAACCGCCACGCCCATTGTCAAAGCGATACGAACGCATCTTCTTTGGTTTGACACTCGCAGCGATCGGCTTTGCCGTCGCCGTGCGGTTGTATGGGATCAATTATTCGCTGTGGGGGGACGAAATTGCCTCCACCGTCTTCGCACGTGAGCCGGTTTGGCGGTTGTGGAGCGACTGGATAATCCGCGAGACCAATCCTCCCCTGTTCTACACGATCCTGCATTACTGGATTCTGGTTTTCGGCCAATCGGATGTGACGGTCAAATTGCTCGCGACGATATTCGGGGTTGCCAATATCATTGTGGTGGCGGTGATCGCACGACAGCTCGGCGGCAGTTGGCTCCCCGCGCTGGTCACCGTGTTATTCGTCAGTGTCAACCCCTCCCATATCCTCTACAGCCAGAACGCGCGCGCCTTCACACTCGGAGCCTTCGCGGCGAGTATCGTGTGCCTGATGCTCATCCGGATCATGAGGAAGCACGAGAACACATCAGCCAATGACGTGACGTCGAAGGACTGGGGACTGTTCGGCCTTGCATTGCTGATCTCGCTTTACACTCACACGACG
>JBJTTE010000295.1:0-3105 GCA_046080005.1 Erythrobacter sp. | reverse complement strand
AAGCGGGGTGCGAAGCGGCGGTTCAGTGCGTACATGAGCAGCAGGTTGCCGTTCTTGACGGCTTCGACCGGAACAATCGCCGCCACATCGAGCCCGCGCAGGTACTGGCGCATGTGGGTGGCTGAACGCACGAACATGAGTGTATGCATGCCCTCGATCTGCCCGAGGCCCATCTCGTCCCAGTAATTCTCGGCCAGTGCCAGCTTCATGTCGCCGGTCATACCCAGCTGGGCCAGCGCGATGACGTCGTCGAAGCGACCGTCGACCTGCTCCTCCATGCTGATGTACATGGCGAGCTCCTCGATCGTGGCGCTTTCTGCGAGGTGCTCGAAGAAGGGCGCGACCTGCTCGCGATGGAGTCGGTGCAGCTTTGCATACCACGGGGCAAATTCATCCGACGTGGCGGGCAGTTGCGACAGATCGAGGCGCGCCTCTTCCTGCAGATTCCACACACGTTCGACTTCGCGGAACGCCAGCCATTCGTGGTCTTCTGGCACGTCGCCGAATGCTGCCGGCGGCGACAGCTGACGAATGTAGAAGGCGTTGAGGGCGGCCTGGGTGACCGGCGCCAGCTGGCGCACCATCCGTCCAGCACCGCTAGACGGGACAGCGGCGGAACTGCTGTCGGTGAGTAATGAGGTTGTGCTCATGCAGCCTCCGAAACGTTCGAGCATTGCGGTACACCTTCACACTGCGCGGTGACGGTGAAG
This sequence comes from Erythrobacter sp., assembly GCA_046080005.1. Lineage (GTDB taxonomy): Bacteria > Pseudomonadota > Alphaproteobacteria > Sphingomonadales > Sphingomonadaceae > Erythrobacter. The sequence goes on along the minus strand of JBJTTE010000295.1, from coordinate 2,395 downwards.
GCCGTCATCCGCAAGCAGACCTGATCGCCGACCGATGGGTCGGCGGATGGACAGGCGGGGCCGACGCTGCCAACGCCCTCCAGACGGACGACCTCGCGAGAAGAGTTCGGGTTGCGGCACCACAACGTGATGTCTAAAGCACGGGTCGGCTGGCTCATCGCTCTGTGCAACCCGCAGCTCTTGGGAATGTCGATGGCAAGCGCGTTGCGATCCACGGCGCGAACGAACCCCGGCGTCGAGAAGACCCCCAGCGAGACAGGCTGCTCGCCATTCGCGACGTCCACGACCACCGACGAGACTTCGGACAACCAGGGCCATTCGCTATTGCGCAACGCTCGCTGGCTTGTGTGTGGCATGGAGCGGCGGGAAGGCATGGCTCGTGGCGTGGCGGAGCATGCGCCGTGAAGCGTCGATGGTGCGATCATTTGTCACCCCTCGGGGTCTGGCTCTTGACCTCGTTCCGCAGGACGTCGGCGTAGAAGTCGCGATAGCTGATGTAGAGGTTCGGAATATCCTTCGCAATCACAGCATGCAGGTCGTGTAGGCGATCGATCGGCAGGGCGGGCATGTAATGGTGTTCGACGTGGAAGTTGTTCCCGTTCGTGAACCAGGTCATCACCGCATTGCTTTTGATCGTCCGCGTGTTCAAGAACACGTCAGTGCTCGTCACATCGCAGCGGTAGTGCTCCGGCATCTCGATCAGCGCATGCAGCGGTGCCGCGACGAGCACCAGCGGAGCAATCCAGACAAGCAAGATGATCGGTGAGGCGACGAGCGCCGACAGCGCGCCCAGCACCCCGATACCAGCGAGCATCACCAGGTGGTCGCGACGGATACGCTTCGAGACCCCCGCGTCTTCTCCCGGCACCGGCCGCCCGAAGAATGCTCGCCCGAGGTTCTTCAGGAACGAGGCATAGTGCGCGGGCATCAGGAATCGCTTCGCCCACACCAGCACGGTGCCAATGCGGCTGGCGCCGTACTGGTCGCCGTAGTCGAAGTACTCCTTGTTTTCCGGCGTCCCCAGCAGCCGGTGGTGGCGCAGGTGACTGGCCTGGTAGCCGGCGAATGAGACGAGCATCGGCAGGCCCAGCAGCACCCCTGCGGCTTCATTGAGTTTGCGGTCCTGGAATCCCTGGTTGTGCAATACTTGGTGCTGTAGTTCGACACCATGCGCGAACATTGCGCCCAAAAAAATCACGCTCAGCACCTGCCAGCCCCAGAGACCGGAGCTTGATGCGGCGACACCGAAGGCCATGCAGGCCAGGTAGATGAAGAACTTCATTCCGAAGATGACGTCACTGGCGCGACTCTTGAGGTCTTGAGCGACCTGGCGCTTGCCCATTGAGGCAAATGTTGTCAACATGGAATTTTTCCTCCTTTACGCTTGTTGAATTTCAGCATCTCGACTTGATCCCGACCATGCCTCATGGAAGAAGGATCCCGATATGCTGAATTGCAGTTTTGTGCATTTCGCCTGCATTGACAAACGAGCATTCGGAACACGATGGATGCGCTTCCGGAATGCATCGGAGCAACGGCGGATCGGGCGGGTGTTGAGGTGCCTGATGCGCTGGCCGCCAAATACCCTGACCTGGGTCAGCGCTGGGGTGGTTCTGGATGTTTCCCGCTCCCCGGTTCTCGATCGATCCTCGCTCTCGTATTGAACGCCGACACCATGTGTATGAAGAGCGGTTACAGCGCGCCATCAAGCTCGCTTGTGCTTCAGCGCAAATTCACAAACCTGTGTCGGTTCACACTTTGCGCCACTCGTTCGCCACGCACCTGCTGCAAGCGGGAACCGACATCCGAACCGTGCAAGAGCTGCTGGGGTATTCAGATGTATCCACCACCATGATTTAAACCCATGTGCTCAAGGTGGCAGCGGGTGGTGCGGCCAGCACGCTGGATAGCGCATAGGAAGTTCCAGGGCTCTCCGTTTAACTGGACGGACCGGTAGACTGCCGGGGATGGGCCATCCACGCGCAGGAGAGCACTACCCAAGGTCACTCGGCGAGTTCCAAGCTTGGTTTCGAACCGATACCGACTGCCTGGACTACCTCGAGTGGCTGCGCTGGCCTACCGGTTTCGTCTGCCCGGCTTGTCTGGGGCGTGACGGCTGGCGTCTGGGCGACGGGCGCTTCAAGTGCGCCGCGTGCGGTGTGCGTTGCTCCGTCACCGCCGGAACGATCTTCGACCGCACGCGCACGCCCCTGACCTTGTGGTTCACCGCCTGCTGGTTGTTCGCCACCGGCAAGGACGGGATCGCTGCGCTGAGTCTGAAGCGGTCGCTCGATGTCGGTTCCTATCAGACCGTGTGGGCCATGCTTCACCGGCTGAGGGCCGTGCTCGTTCGTCCAGGGCGCGAGCGCCTGGTCGGCACCGTGGAGGTCGACGA
>JBJTTE010000294.1:0-3064 GCA_046080005.1 Erythrobacter sp. | reverse complement strand
TAATCGCGCACATCCTCTGGCACTATCTCGGGGAGCCGCGCGAACAGCTCCTCGAGTTCGAGCGTGGCAAGCTGCTTCTTTGAAAAGCCATAGCTCATCACTGTCTCGTCCCCGCCATGCTTCAGGAAATGGCGCAGCGCTTCGGGTTGTTCGAAGGCGGCGAGGAACATCTCTTCGTGGTTGCCGGCCAGCACCCGGACATTGCGGGTCTGCTGCCACCAGCGCGTTCGCGAAACGACGCCTGCGCTGTGCGGCCCGCGATCAATCAGATCGCCGAGCAGGATGATGCGGTGATCGAGCGCGGGAGCCGCATTGATCTCGCCCTCGATCGCAATGATCATGGCTTCAAACAGGTCAAGCCGACCGTGGATATCTCCGATGACATAATAGCGCGTGCCATCGGGCACTGCCGATAGCTTGGGCGGAGGCGCAGGCGCAAAGAGGTCAAGCAAATTCCGAAGCATCACCAGTACTTTGATCCGGTTGATCGACCCGAGCGGGGAGTGGGCGGGTTGGTCCCCGCGCTTCTTTCGCTTTAGGCACCATAGGCACCGCAACGGCTGGGTGCAACAGACCCTCTGCACCCCGCGACGGACAGTGCGAAATTCTCGCCCAAAGACTTGGTGATGCGGCGTTAATCCAGCGTGAAGCTGACCGTCGTGACGACCCGCACCTTCTTGTAGGGGCTATCGGCGGAACCCCAGCCGCCCGCTTCGCCGTCGCGTGCCTCGATCTCGAAATAGCCCTGGGTTGCATCCCTGATCTTGCCGACGCCGGAATTTGAATCCTTGGCGAATTGCTGCGCGGCGGCGCGCGCGTCCTTGGTCGCAGCGGCAACCATTTCGGGCTTGATCGCGTTCAGTTTGGTGAAGGTATAGGCCATGCCCGATCCTTCCTCGATGAACACACCGCGCCCCACGAGGTCAAACTGGCGGGCTACCGCCTTCTGCGCGCGCGCAATATCGGTGGTGCGCAGCGCGAGCCGTTGGCGCACGGTGAAGGTGGTCAGCCCATCGCTGGTGAAGCTCGTCACGTTCGCTCCGGTGGGCTGGAGCGCGTCAGCGGGAAAGCCAAGCTCCTTGAAAAAGGCTTCGATTGCCTGGGTGTCGCCGCGCACCTTGTCCTGCGCTTCGGCAAGGCTGGTGGAACTGGACGAATAGGAGATCGTCCATGTGGCCAGATCGGCGGTAACGTCACGCTCGGCGAGCCCGCGCACGGTCACGGCCCGTACGGCATCCATGGCGCGCAGCAGACCATCGCCGAGGAGGTACCCGCCGACGATCGCGCCGAGCGCCAGGATCCCCGCCGTGCCGAACCAGCGCAGTGTTTCCGGCTGCCGCAGGATGCCTCCGGCACTATTCACCGGTTGCAAGTCATCATCGCTCATCGCATGCTTACCCCATTCGAGTTGGTGCGACGAGTTGTGCATCAGCGTCGATGAACCGTTTTTGAATGGAAGAGCCCCATGGTGAAATATCTTCACAGCATGATCCGTGTTGCCGACCCGGACGCGACCGTTGCCTTCTTCAAGCTGATCGGGCTTGAGGAAGTGCGGCGCTTTGACAGCGAGGCAGGGCGCTTTACGCTGATCTTTCTGGCCGCACCCGGGCAAACCGGTCTTGCCGAAGTGGAACTCAACTACAACTGGCCGCCGGCCGATGGCAGCGCGGCGGAGGACTATGACGGCGGGCGCAATTTCGGCCATCTCGCCTACCGGGTCGAGAATGTCTACGACACCTGCCAGCGCCTCGCGGATGCCGGTCACATCATCCACCGCCCGCCGCGCGATGGGCATATGGCCTTCGTCAAGTCGCCCGATGGCATATCGATTGAACTGCTGCAGGATGGCCGGCTAGAACCTGCCGAACCGTGGCTCAGCATGCCCAATGTCGGCAGCTGGTAAAGCCACAATCTAGTCCGACATCTCAACTCAAAATTACTTAAAGATGCAACACTAACTGATCCGGCTTGCATTGCTGACTGGGTGAAGCTAGCAGAATTACTGGAGGGGAAAGGGTAGCCTTGTCCTTAACCGGTTCTGCGCTGTCGCAATATATTTTCTTGCTGCAATTTGAACTTTTATTGTTCGCAGGAGTGTTCTTCCTGATCGGCGCGCTCGACGATCTGGCGGTCGATGTGGTCTGGCTGTGGCTGCGCGCGCGCGGCCGGGCGACGAGCATAAAGTCCAGTCGCACCACGCTCAGCCATCGCCCTCTGTCCGGGCCCATCGCGGTGCTGATCCCCACGTGGCAGGAGGCAGCGGTGATCGGCCAGACGATCCGCTACCTGCTCGAAGCTTGGCCGCAATCGGCGCTGCGCCTCTATGTCGGCTGTTATGGCAATGACCCGGTCACGCTGAGCGCGGCGATGGCTGCTGCGCGCGGTGATCAGCGCCTGCGGCTGGTGATCCATGCCGTCAACGGACCGACCACCAAGGCCGACTGTCTCAACCGCCTTTATGCTGCGCTGAGCGTCGATGAGCAGCGCAGCGGGCGGCGGTTTGCGGCGCTGGTGTTCCATGATGCCGAGGATATGGTCGATCCGGGCGCGCTCGGCCTGCTCGATGAGTGCATCGCGGGCGGTGCGGATTTTGTGCAGCTGCCGGTCGAACCGCTGGTGCCGCGACAGCGCGGCTGGCTCGGGCGGCATATTGGGGCGCATTATTGCAAGGAATTCGCCGAAACACTTTGTGCACTACCGCAGTTACGTTGAGGGCGGCAGGGCCTGGCAGCCGGAGTCCTCAAATAGTCCCGAACCGCAGCAGGGGGAGGGGCCTCAAACCCGCAGAAAAGCTGGGGAGAGCGGGTCATAGCACAACGGCTCCCAAAGCAGGCGCGCTACCGGACTGCGCTACTCCCCGAACCTCGGCGGGCCTTAGGTTTCCTGCGGTTTTGGTGCAAGCGGGAACTGACATTCGTGGCCGGATGCGGCAGAACATGGCAAGAACCGGCAGCAGAAGTCCCGAAATAGTCCCGAAGGATGTTCCAATCATGTTCGCCATCGCCTTAGCTATCGCCGTCTGCCCGCCGCCTCCGGCGCATCGGGTCACTTGTGTCGTCGACGG
>JBJTTE010000293.1:0-3661 GCA_046080005.1 Erythrobacter sp. | reverse complement strand
GGCAATCCGATCATCTATCAGGGCGAGGAACTCGGCCTGCCGCAAGGCGAGGTCGCCTTTGAAGACCTGCTCGACCCGGAAGCGATTGCCAACTGGCCGCACACTCTCGGGCGTGACGGCACCCGGACCCCGATGCCGTGGAGTGCTGATGCGCGGCACGCCGGTTTCTCTACCGCCGACCGGACCTGGCTCAAGCTTGACCCGGCGCATGCTGGTCTGGCGATTGACAGCCAAGCGGCAGACCCGGCCTCGACGCTGAGCTTTACGCGCCAGTTGCTCGCCGTGCGGCGCGAGCATGCTGCGCTGGTGCGGGGCGGGATCACGGTTCTCGACAGCCCGCAAGATGTGCTCGCGTTTCTGCGCCATGACGGCGAACGTAGGGTCTTGTGCGTTTTCAATCTTGGCGAAAGCACCAGCTTCTGGAACGCCCCGCCGCATGTCGGGATGCTCGGCCTGATCGCCACCGAAAGCGCGGTTGGCAGCGGCTATCTGCCGGGAGCGCTTGACCCCGGAACGGGCTACTGGGCCAGCGCGAGCGGCGGCTGAAGCATTCTACGTCCCTATCAGCAGGCATGAAAAAAGGGCGGCGCAGCATCCTGCACCGCCCGATTTCGCATAGCGCCCACAGGCGCTGGCCGACTTACTTCGACTGCGCTTCGAGGTAGGCGACAAGGTCAGCGCGCTTCTGCGCATCCTTGACGCCCGGGAAGGCCATCTTGGTGCCGGGCATGAAGCCCTTGGGATCTTCGAGGTACTTGAACAACACGTCCGCCGTCCAGGTCACGCCGCTGCCCTTGTTGGCGTCCGAATAGGAGAAGCCGGGGACCGAGCCTGACTTGCGACCAACGACCTTATGCAGCGACGGGCCGACGCGGTTCACGCCTTCGTCAAACACGTGGCAGGTGCGGCATGTGGCGAAGACCTTTTCGCCCGCAGCAGCATCGCCGGTGAAGCTGGCATACTCGAGGCCGCCAGCCGGAGCGGCGGCAGCAGCGGGAGTATCCGCAGCAGCCGGAGTATCCATGGCGGCAGGGGCGGCTTCGCTGGGGGCTGCAGCCGGGGCTTCGGCTTGCTTGGCACCGCCACAAGCAGAAAGGGTGGCAAGGCTCGCCAGGGCGGCCGCGCCGATCAGGAAATTACGCTTCATAGTCGTTCGTCCTCTGAACAATTTGGCTGCCCCGCTGTACGACGGGTCAGACCAGATTCTCGGTCGGAAAAAGCAGGACTTGATGCATCTTAAGCCCCCCTTTTTTCGCGCCGTACCGTCCAAACGCGCAACCGTGCAAACGGTTTCCGCATGGCTGCGAAAACATTGCCAAGCTTGGGCAGCGCGCTATGCTGCCGTGATGATGACCCTTCCCAAGCGTACCAAGCTCGTTCTCGCTCTGCTGGCGGTTCTGCCCGTCTATTTCATGATTGCCGCGCTGGGCACCAAGTTTGGGATCTGGGACTGGAAGGTCGGCCTGATGACGCTGACGCTGGGCGGCGGCCTTATCGTCCTCGCCCTGATCGCGCTGGTCGCGCTCGTCTCACTGATTCTGGCGATCAGGACTGTGCCGCGTGCTGTTGTGCCACTGGTGGTGGCGATCCTTGGGCTGGTGGCACCGGTCGCTGCTTTGATGGCGTTCATGGGCGAAGGCGCGATGGCGGCTGAAAACCCGATCCACGATATCGCGCCCGATACGGCCAATCCGCCAGCCTTCTCGCCCGAGACGCTTAAGGCGCGAACAGCGGCGGGAGCCAATCCCTTGAGCGATTATCAGGTGCCGCTTGGTCAGGTTCCCTTCTACCAGAAGGTTGGCGTCTCGCCCGAGCTTGCGGTGAAGTCGCACGCGCAGATCATTACCGATCGGAAGGATCGCCCGGCTCCTTTGCCTTTGGGCGGCGCGAGCAAGACCGAAGGCGCGGCGGCTGTGGCGGCAGCAATGGCGGAGATGGGGATGACCGAGATCCGGTCCAACGCCGAGGCCGGCATGGTTGAAGGCGTGGCCGAGACCTTCTGGTTCGGCTTCAAGGATGATGTCGTGGCCCGGATTGGCGATGCGCAGATCGATTTTCGCTCGGTCAGCCGGGTCGGGGTGAGCGATGTTGGCGCCAACACCGCGCGGATCAACGACCTGCGCGCGCGCACTGCGGCGCTGCTGGGCGCGGCTAGTCGGTAAACGCCCGCACCGCCATCGCGCTGCGCTGGAACACGGTGAGCACACAGAGGCCCGCATAGGCCCAGGCGATGACCGGGAACCATATCGGAAACAGGCACATGGCGATGAACACCGCGATGGTCTCGGTGCCCTCGGCAAGGCCGGTGGAGTAAAAGAAGCTCTTTGTGCCATGCGCTTCGGTCGTCGCCCCGCGCTTGGCGGCGATCACCGCGAAGGCGAGGAAGCTCACACCGGTGAGCACGAAACTCGCGACCAGCGCCAGAGCGGGCAGCGCATTGGTCGGCGCGAGGATGCCGAACGCCAGCGGGACGCTGACGTAGAGGGCGAAATCGGCAACAATATCGAAATAGCCGCCAAGGTCGGACGGCCCCCAGACGCGGGCGACGGCGCCGTCGAGCCCGTCGAGCAAGCGGTTGGCGATAATCAGCGCGAGGCCCCAGCCGATATGGCCGAGCGCAATCGCACCTGCCCCGGCCAGTCCAAGCGCGAGGCCAGTGAAGGTGAGCGCATTGGCCGTTACTCCGAACCCTGCGAGCGTACGGCCTGCGGCGTTCAGCGGAGGGTCGATGAGGGGGCGAAGGCGGGCGTCAAGCATAGGTCACCAGCCCGATCCAAGCGCCCGTCATGGCGCTGGCGAGGTTGCCGCTGATCCAGCTCTTCATGCCCAGTCCCGCTGCCTCGGCGCGGCGTTCGGGGCAGAGCGGACCAATCGTCGAGACCAACAGGCCAACGCTGGCGAGATTGGCAACGCCGCACAGCGCATAGGTGACAATCAGCGTCGCGCGCGGGCCCAGCGTACCGGCGGGCAGCGCGGCGAGCTCGAGATAGGCGACATATTCGTTGAGCACCGCCTTGGTGCCCATCAAGCCGCCCGCTGCCTGCGCCTCGGCCCAGGGCACGCCGAGGAGCCACATGAAGGGCGCAAGGCCCCAACCAAGCAGGCGTTTGAGGCTAAGCGGCGCGCCTTCCACCAAAGGTAGGGTCGCCAGCATCCCGTCGACCAGCGCCACCAGCGCGAAGACCACGATGATAACCGCGATCACGCTCAGAAACAGCTGCATCCCGTCCATCGTGCCTTTGACGATCGCATCGATGCTGCTCTCATACCGTAAACCGGGATCCTCCTTCTCGACCTCGGTGGCAGTGTCTTCGGCGCTCGCAGGCACCATCAGCCGCGCGATCAGCAATGCTGCCGGAAGCGAGATCAGCGAGGCAGCGATCATGTGCCCCACCGCGTCGGGGACGGTCGCCTTTAGGGTGGTGGCATAGAGGATAAGGATCGCGCCCGAGATCGTCGCCATCGTCAGGGTCATGATCTGGAACAGCTCGGCGCGCGAGACGCGGGCGAAATAGGCGCGCGTCACCAGCGGTGCCTCAACCACGCCAAGAAAGACGCTCGCCCCGCCAGACAGGCCCACCACACCCGAGACCCCGAGCGAGCGGCGCAGCAGAAAGCTGAGGCCATTGACCATCCAGCGCAGCACGCCCCAGTGCCACAG
>JBJTTE010000292.1:0-3964 GCA_046080005.1 Erythrobacter sp. | reverse complement strand
CCCGAAAGCCTGAGCAAAGGCCGTTTTGGCGAGGCGCGCCGAGACGCCCACCCGCATCCCCCCGGTGGCAAGCTTGATCAGCGCATAGCGGCCTCTGGCATCCATCCGGTCGAAAAGACCGGGCAGCTCCTTGGGTGCCGTCACGCGGTTCAGGGCGGTAAGGCGCTCCACCACTTCTGTGAGCGCGAGGTCGGGCGGCGGCACGGCATGTACGGGTTCCGGCCACAAGAGGCTCGCCGTCTCGGCCGTGTCGCCAACGAAATCGCGGCTGAGTGCCCAGAGCACCGGATCGATGCGCTCCATCATCAACCCCCGGATGGTCGAGGACTTCACCGCCGGAAAATCGAGCCCCTCGGTCAGCGCGGCGAGTGCCCAACCGCGATCGGGCTCGGGAGCGTTCCGCAAATAGGCCGCGATCAGCGCCAGTTTGCGGTTGCGGCTGGTGGTATAGACCAGCGCGTCGAGCAGGGCGGCGAATTCCTCCATCAGCGCCGCGCAATCCGTTCATTGCAGCGCCATGCAAATCCGCTAGAGGGCGCAGCCGACGCCCGCTTCTCCCGCGTCTCACCCAAGGAACCCTCTTTATGAAGTCTCCTCCGTTTGCTGCGCTGGGCCTTGTCCTTGCCGCTATGATGCCCGCTCTTGCCATCGCACAGAACAATATGCCGGCGCCGATGCCCGCCGCCCCCGCCCCGGCTGCGCTGTTTACCATCGACGCGCCGATCGAGGCCCTGATGGCTGACGAACGCGCCAAGGCGGTGATCGTCAAATATCTCGCCGGGATCGACCAGCACCCTGCCTATAATGACTTCAAGGGCCTGAGCCTGAAGACCCTGGCGCCTTTCTCGCAGGGGCTGATCAGCGAGGAAACGCTTGGCAAGATTGCCGCCGATCTGGCCGCGATCAAGTAGCCCTTCCGGTACGGGGGCGAGGAGAGCCTCAATCATCCTCGTCCTCGTAGCCAACCAGCGCGAGCGCCCGGGCGCGGCGCTGGCCAAGTTCGCACCAGCGCAGCAGCGCTTCCTCGCGGCCGTGGGTGATCCAGGTCTCCTGCGGGTTCACCTCGCTGATGGTGCGCGTGAGTTCGTTCCAATCGGCATGATCGGAGATCACCAGCGGCAGCTCGACCCCGCGCTGGCGCGCACGTTGGCGCACCCGCATCCAGCCTGATGCCATCGCGGTGATGGGGTCGGGGAGGCGGCGGCTCCAGCGGTCGTTAAGCGCGGAAGGCGGGGCGAGGATGATGCTGCCGCGCATCGCGTCGTTTGAGGGCGCATCGCTGACCAGCCGCAGATCGCCCAGCGCCACGCCGTGCTCTTCATAGAGGCGGCACATCGCTTCCATCGCGCCGTGCAGCCAAATCGTTTCGTGGTGGCCCGCCGCACGCAGTTCGGCGATCACCCGCTGCGCCTTGCCGAGCGCATAGGCGCCGACAAGGATGCAGGAATCGGGGTTTTCCGTGCGCGCCTCGAGCAGCTTGCCGATCACCTCGGCGATGGGTGGGTGGGTGAAGGCCGGCAGGCCAAAGGTCGCCTCGGTGATGAAGATATCGCAGGGGGTGACCGCAAAGGCTGCGCAAGTCGGATCAGGCGCGCGCTTGTAGTCCCCTGTGATGATGACGCGTTCGCCTGCGTGTTCGAGCAGGATCTGAGCCGAGCCAAGCACATGTCCGGCCGGAACAAAAGTCGCCGTGACGCCGCCGCCGAGCTGCTGCGCCTCGCCATAGCCGACCGGAACCGCACCGTCAGAAGTCGCGTAGCGCAACTTCATGATCGCCAGTGTCGCGGGGGTCGCGAGGGTCTGGCCATGGCCGCCGCGTGCGTGGTCCGCATGGCCGTGGGTGACCAGCGCGCGCGGCACAGCGCGCGCAGGATCGATCCAGATGTCGGCGGGCACCACATGAATACCCCACGGCTCGGGCCTGATCCAGGAGAAGGGCGCGGACATCGCTACCTAAACCAAAAGGGCGCGGAGAAGTTTCCCTCTCCGCGCCCTCATGATCCTGTCGGTGTCTCGGCTCAGCCCTCGTCGGCCTCGGTCTCGGGCTTCTTGGCTGCGGACTTTTTCTTCGCGCTCGTCTTCTTGGCCGGCTTCACCTTGGGCGGAGCCGGGGTCATTTCGAACGCGGGCTTGCCGTCCTTGTTGCTGACATGCACCTCGCCGCCTTCGGCAAGCTTGCCAAACAGCAGTTCCTCGGCGAGCGGCTGCTTGATCTTTTCCTGGATCAGGCGGGCCATCGGGCGGGCTCCGTAGAGCTTGTCATAGCCCTTGTCGGCGAGCCAGCCGCGTGCATCGCTGTCGAACTGGATGTGGACATTCTGTTCGGCCAGCTGCAGTTCGAGCTGGAGGATGAACTTGTCGACCACGCGCGCGACGATACTCTTGCCGAGATAGGCAAAGGGCACGATCGCATCGAGGCGGTTGCGGAATTCGGGGGTGAACATCTTCTTCACCGCCTCGTCGCCCGCGTCTTCCTTCGATACATCGCCGAAGCCGATCCCCTGCCGCGCCATATCGACTGCGCCAGCGTTGGTGGTCATAATCAGCACCACGTTGCGGAAATCGACCGTCTTGCCTTGGTGATCGGTCAGTCGGCCATTATCCATCACCTGCAAGAGGATGTTGAACAAATCCGGGTGCGCCTTCTCGATCTCGTCGAGCAGAAGCACGCAATGCGGGTTCTGGTCGACCGCATCGGTCAGCAGCCCGCCCTGATCATAGCCGACATAGCCCGGAGGTGCGCCGATCAACCGGCTGACCGAGTGACGCTCCATATATTCGGACATGTCGAAGCGCTTGAGCTCGATCCCCATGATGGTGGCCAATTGGCGAGCGACCTCGGTCTTGCCGACACCGGTGGGGCCGGAGAACAGGAACGAGCCGATCGGCTTGTCCGGATCGCGCAGGCCCGCGCGCGACAGCTTCATCGCTGTGGCGAGACGGATAATGGCATCGTCCTGCCCAAACACGACGTGCTTGAGATCGCGCTCAAGGTTTTCGAGCGCCTTCTTGTCATCCTTCGACACCGACTTCGGAGGGATGCGCGCCATCGTCGCGATGACCTGTTCGATCTCGCGCGCGGTGATCGTCTTCTTCCGGCGGCTCGGCGGCACCAGCATCTGCATCGCGCCGACTTCGTCGATCACGTCGATGGCTTTGTCGGGCAGCTTGCGGTCGTTGATGTGGCGCGCCGACAGCTCGACCGCGGTCTTGATCGCGTCAGGCGTGTATTTGACCTTGTGGTGATCCTCGAAGGCCGAGCGCAGGCCCTTGAGGATCTTGATCGTATCTTCGATGGTCGGCTCGTTCACGTCGATCTTCTGGAACCGGCGCAGGAGCGCTCGGTCCTTTTCGAAGTGGTTGCGGAACTCCTTATACGTGGTCGAGCCGATGCAGCGGATCGCGCCGGACGACAGAGCGGGCTTCAAGAGGTTCGAGGCGTCCATCGCCCCGCCGCTGGTCGCACCCGCGCCGATTACGGTGTGGATTTCGTCGATGAAGAGCACCGCGTGGGGCATGCCTTCGAGTTCGGACACGACCTGTTTCAGGCGCTCTTCAAAGTCGCCGCGATAGCGCGTCCCCGCGAGCAAAGCGCCCATGTCGAGCGAATAGATCACCGCTTCGGCGAGCACTTCGGGCACATCGCCCTCAACGATCTTGCGCGCGAGGCCCTCGGCGATCGCGGTCTTGCCGACGCCGGGATCGCCGACATAGAGCGGGTTGTTCTTGGTGCGGCGGCACAGGATCTGGATCGTGCGCTCAACCTCGGCCTCACGGCCGATCAGCGGGTCGATCCGGCCGCTCGCGGCCTTCTTGTTCAGATTGACGCAGTAAGCTTCCAGCGCCTCGCCGCCCTTCTTCGCCACTTTCTCGCCCCCCGCCGCCTCTTCCTCCGCGCCGCTGACGCGTCGGGTCTCGGACTGGCCCGGCACCTTCGCGATGCCATGGCTGATGTAGTTCACCG